>CAMATE010000004.1 GCA_945861075.1 Akkermansia muciniphila | reverse complement strand
GTGGTGGAACGCCCCGCCAGCGTGGTCAAGGAACTGGTAGAGAACTCACTGGATGCCGGCACCTCCCGCATCACCGTCGAAATCGGAGCCGGAGGGCGCAGCCTCATCCGCGTCACCGACGACGGCCGGGGCATGAGCCGCGACGACGCTCTCCTCTGCCTCGAACGCCACGCCACCTCGAAGATCACCCGCGCCGAAGACCTCGCCTCCATCGCGACCATGGGCTTCCGTGGCGAGGCCCTGCCCAGCATCGCCAGTGTGAGCCGGTTCGTGATCACCACCCGCGAGCGCGAAGACACCTCGGGCGAGGCCACCCAGGTGGTGGTGAACGGCGGCAAGATCGTCGAAGTGAAGGCCGCCGCCTCTCCGGCCGGCACCACCATCGAGGTGCGCCAGATTTTCTTCAACCTGCCCGCCCGCCGCAAATTTCTCCGCGCCGAGGAGACCGAGCGCGCCCACATCCAGCATTACCTCACCTTGGTCGCCCTGGCCTGGCCCCAGGTGGGATTCAGTTTCGTGAGTGACGGCCGACTCGCCTGGCAATTGCCACCGGTGCCCTGGAGTTCCGACGCCGACCGCTTCACCGCACTCAAGGAACGGCTGCGCCAATTGCATGGATCCGAGACGCCGCTCCTTCCGCTGGAGTTCTCCGCCGGCATCGAAGAAGCGCCCGACCTGGAGCCCGGCGAGAATTGGGTGCTGCGCGATTCGGGCAAACTCTCGCGGTTCCGCCTGTGGGGATTCATCGGAGCACCCGGCGTCTCGCGCAGCTCACGCGACGAACAACACCTCTTCGTCAACCAACGCCCCGTCGAGAATCGAGGCCTCCATTTTGCACTGGCTGAGGGCTATCACACAGCCTTGATGCGCGGGCGTTATCCCGTTTGCTGTCTGTTCCTGGAAATTGATCCGGCGGCGGTCGATGTGAATGTCCACCCCCAAAAGCGCGAGGTGAAGTTCCGGGAAGAGTCCGCCGTGCGACGCCTCGTGGCCAAGGCCATCCGCGACACGCTGCACGCATTCCACCAGGCACATCCCGAGGCTGCAGGCTTCACGCATGAGCCACGGCTGCCAATGCTCGCCGGCGAGGCCCCGGGATCTCCGGTCCCGCCGCAGTTGCCGACCGTGCCTGAGGCCACCTTGCTGCCCGGGTTCTCCGGCACGGAAACGGCGGAGGCGAACCCACCCGCGGATCTCTCCGCCCCGAGGTCCCACCTGGACATCCCGACCCCAAAGACCGATGCGGCTCCGACCTTGGCGGCGACCGTTCCGGATGCCGGTTCCGGTGACGCCTCACCCCCGGTCTCGATGCCAGCACACCCGGCTGCCGAACCCTCAATCTCGCGACCTTTTGAGCCGCTCGCCCGCCCCCTCCCGTCGACCCCACCGGCGACCGTGGCCCTGAGCCCAGTGCCGCCCTCCGGCCAAACTCAGCCCACCCATTCCAGCCAGACGGTCACTCCCTTCCCAATGGCAACGGGTGCTCAGCCCGTCGCCCTGCTCCAGCGTCCCTTGCGAATCATCGGCGTCGTGGGCCGTCTTTACGTGCTGCTCGAGTCCGAGCGCGGCTTGGTGCTGCTCGACCAGCACGCGGCCCACGAACGTATCCTCTTCGAGCAAATGCTCCAGCGGCTTGAGGCGGGTCATCAGGCAGCCTCCCAGCGATTGCTCCTGCCCGAGACTGTGGAACTCTCCGTGCGCGACGCCGAATTCGTGCGCGGCAATCTCGAGACCCTCACACGCATGGGCATCGGGCTGAGCGAGTTCGGGGACCGCACCTTCTTGCTCGATGCGCTCCCGCCCCTGGTGAAGTCCAACCACCCCAAGCGCTTCACCCTCGATCTCATCGACGCCCTCAAGGCCGCGGGCTCCGGTGTGAACTTGATGCGACTGGGAGAAGACGTCATCGCCAAGACCGTGTGCCGTCACGCGGTCAAGGCCAACGACCCGCTTTCGGGCCGCGAACTCGACCAACTCCTCGTCGACCTGAAGAAGTGCTCCATGCCCTACACCTGCCCGCACGGTCGCCCCACGATGATCGAAATGGGCTGGCGCGATTTGGAAAAGCGCTTCGGACGCACGGGTTAGAGAATCCTCAGCCCCGCCCTGCGCCTTTTTTCCCGCGAGTCCTGGTCAGCGGACGGGGCACTCCGAACGCGCCTCTTCCAAAAACATTCCTACCTCAATTCCACACCTTCCCAGAGAGATCCGCGGTGTGCCTGTCGGTGCGTCTGTCGGCTTGGCGAAGCGGGCCGTGTCGTGGAGAGTCCCAATCATGAACTCCCTCCGCGTCGTCGCCTCCCGCCTCCTGCTCCTGGGGGCCATCGCCGGAACCCTGAATGCGGCCGACTGGCCTTCTTGGCGGGGCCCATCCCAAGACAACACCTCGCCTGAGACGCGCTTTCCGGAGCGCTGGAGCAAGACCGAACACGTGCGGTGGCGCACGGAACTGCCGGAGGCCGGAAACTCATCGCCCATTGTCTGGGGCGACACGGTGTTCATCACCCAGGCCCTCCAGGACGGCCAGCAGCGGACGCTCATGGCCTTCGACCGGAAGACCGGTAAGCTCCGATGGCAACAAGGCGTCCCCTACGAGGCGAATGACCCGCGCCACAAGACCAACCCGCATTGCGCGGCCTCACCGGTGACCGACGGGCAGCGGGTCGTGGCCAGCTTCGGATCGGCCGGCATCGTGGCCTACGACTTCGCGGGCAAAACTCTTTGGAAGGCCGACCTCGGCAAGCAGCGCCACGAATGGGGACAAGGTTCCTCACCGGTGATCCATGGAGACCGAGTCATCGTCTACCACGGCCCCGGCGAGTTCTCCGCCTTGTATGCCTTGGACAAGAAAACCGGGAAACAGCTGTGGAAGGTCGCCCTCAAGGAACAGCATCCCGCGGAACGTTTTGATGGATTCGCCGGGAAGAATGACGGAGCCCTCGGCACCTTCAGCACCCCGCTGGTGATCCGGGCGAAGGGACGTGACGAACTCATCCTGCCGGTCGCCAACAAGATCCGCGCCTTCGCGCCGGCCGACGGCCGCGAACTCTGGACCACCGACGGCATCAACCCGCTGGTGTACAGCTCCACCACCTTCGGAGAGGGCACCTTGCTGAGCATGGGAGGATTCTTCGGCGGCGTGGTGGCCATCGCCCCAGGTGGCGAAGGCGACCGCACGAGCCAGCGGATTTTCCACGAGCAGCGCATGAAGAAGCACACCATCGGATCACCCATCATCCATGAGGGTCATGCCTATGTGAGCGTCACCGACGGATTCTTCCAATGCTACCGGATGTCCGACGGCAAGATGGTCTTCGAGGAGCGCTTGCCCGCCTCGGGTGGCAGCAGCGCCACCTGGGCCACAGGCGTCCGAGTCGGCAACCGGATTTACCTCGTCAATCAGTCGGGCGACACCTTGGTTCTCAAGGCCGCGCCAAAGTTCGAACTCATCGCCTCCAACCCGCTTGGGGAACTCTCCAACTCCACTCCGGCCTTCTCGGGCGGCGAAATCTTCGTCCGCACCCACAACGCGCTCTACTGCATCGCGCAGTAATGCCTGGGCTTTTGGGAAACCCGAGACCGAACCTCGGGGTCTGCCTGAGACCTTCGTTTCCCCCTTGCACCCCGACCGGGGTCCCGGGCGCAATCTCCGCGCAATGCGACCTTACGCGGCGGTGATATTCGACATGGACGGAGTGATCGTGGACAGCGAACCGCTGCACGAAAAAGCCTTCCAGGTGGTCTTCGAGGAAATGGGCTACGGCTCAACCCACGGCTTCCATTTCCCCGATTATTACGGCCGTTCCGACAAGGCGCTGTGGCTGGACTTCATCGCCCGCCACGCACCGCCCCAACCCTTCGACGAGTTGATGGCCTGGAAACAGGGTCGCTTCATGACCTTGCTCGAGGCCGCCCAACCCATCTTTCAGCCCATCCCGGCCCTGGTGTCTGACCTCGCTCAACAAACCCGGGTGGCTTTGGCATCGGGATCCAACCACGAGGTGATCGCCGCCGTGTTGGGGATGCAGGATTTGCGTCGGCACTTCGAGAAAGTCGTCAGCGCCCAGGATGTGGCCAAAGGCAAACCAGCGCCCGACATCTTCCTGCATACTGCGAGCCAACTGGGCGTGAACCCGGCCGACTGCGTGGTCATCGAAGACTCCGCCGCCGGAGTCGCCGCCGCCCGTGCCGCTGGCATGCGCGTCATCGGCATCACCAACACCCTGCCAGCCGAGAAGCTGCAAGACGCCACCGCCGTGGTCAGCGACTACGACGCCATCCGCCGACTGCTCCTCTGATCCTTTTCCGGCCCGCCACCCGGAAGCGCCCGGTCCCGCGGAGCCTCCAAAAACCGCAGCGGAGCGGGATCGAGCCGCAGCGAGCATTGGAAGCGATCAAACCCATCCATCCCCTCGCGCACAGCGCGAAAGCGTAGCCTCCCCCGAGCTTCCCTGCGAGCGAAGCGCTCGGTCCCGCGGAGCCTATAACTCTTCGAGCGGCTGACGACCGTCGCCGAAGGAGCCGGGCCGCACATCCATCTTGTCCATCATCGACAAGAACAACCGGCACATTTGGCGATTGGGCTTTTCCTTGTAGTCGAGAACCCGACCGCCGCGGATACGACCGCCGCCGCCGCCGACCAGCACCACCGGCAACTGGTTGGCATCGTGGTTACCGTTCAGCATCGACGAGCAATACAGCAGCATCGTGTTGTCGAGCAGGGTGCGTTCCCCTTCCTGAACGGCATCCAGTTTGCGGGCGATGTAGGCCAACTGCTTCACGAAGAACTGGTTCACCTTGAGCCAGTCGGCCGAGTCGCTGTGCGAGAGCAAATGGTGGATCATGTAGTCCACACCGAGATTCGGAAACCGCAACGAACTGTGGTCGTTGTTGAGCTTGAGCGTGGTGATCCGCGTGGTGTCGGTCTGGAATCCGAGCACCAGGATGTCGCACATGAGCTTCATGTGCTCGGCAATGTCCTGCGGGATACCGTCCGCCGGACGGGCCATGTCGGGCTTGGACAACGTGGGCCGCCAGCCCTGCAGCTCGCCCTTCTTTCCGGCATGGTCGATGCGCTGCTCCACGTCCCGAACCGAATCCAGATACTCGTCGAGCTTGCGACGGTCGTTGAGGCTGATTTGCCGGCGCAGGCTTTGCGCGTCGGACAAGACGGCATCGAGCACACTGCGGTCGCCCTTTTCGTTGGAATCCTTGAATAGCCGGTCGAAGGCCAGCGCTGGATAAATTTCCAGCGGCGTGGGAGTCGTCGGCGAAGTCCACGAAATGTGCGAGCTGTAGAGCATCGAGTAGTTCTTGTGGACCGAAGGGTTGGACTTCTCGCAGCCCAGCACCAGGCTCGGCACCTTGGTGGTCCGGCCCTGCGCCTGCGCCACGAACTGGTCGAGGCTGGTGCCCGAACGGATCTCGCCACCCGAGGCCAACGGCGCTCCGGAGAGCAAGTTGCCGGTTTGTGAACTGTGGATGTTCCCCTTGAGCGCCTCCGCATTGTAGAGACCTCGCACGAACACGGTCTTCTGGCGGAAGTCGTTCAGCGGAGCCAACACCTGGCCCAACTCCATCTGTGACCCTTCGCCCCGGGCCCACCATTCCTTGGAGTGGAACCCATTGCCCGAAAAGAGCACCGCCATGCGCACGGGCGCCTCGCTGGCCGGACGCTTTCCCGCCGGCGGCGTGTCGCCCCAGACCGTGAGGGATTCCATCCAGGGCAACGCCATGGAGACGCCGACGCCGCGAAGGAACGTGCGCCGATTCAGTGAATGTTGGGGCATGGTCGTTGGTTCTGGAGGGTTGAGGCTATTCTTCGGGTTTGCGGTCCATCCCACGGATTCGCACAAATTGGGAGCTCGAGACAATGGTTTCAACGGCGCCCTGAACCCGGGCCTCCCGGGCAGAGAGCTTCCGCTGCAAATCGCTCAACAAGGGTTCGTCCGACAGCATCACGCCGCGACCCAAAGAATAGCCGAGGAGCTTGCGACTGAATTGGCGCAGGAAAGCCTCCTTGCGCTGATGCGATAAATAACGCCGCAACCCAGCCGCGCCTTCAATCATGGTGCCATCGGGAGCCTTGGCCCGGACATCGATGGCCCGGCCGCCGAGATCCCGTTCACGGAAACGCCCCACCGCATCGAACGATTCCAGCGAGAAGCCGTAGGCATCGACGCGACGGTGGCAGCCCGAGCACTTGGGATCCGAACTGTGTTTCTCGGTGAGTTGCCGCACGGTGAGTTGATCGAGCGACTCGTCTTCCGGCAAACGCGGCACATCCTTCGGCGGCTTGGGCAGCTTCTCGCCGAGGATCACTTCGCTGATCCAATTGCCTCGCAAAATGGGGCTAGTTCGCGAGGCGCCCGATTGACGCGCCAGAGTGGACGCCTGGCCCAGGATGCCACCGCGACCGATGGACCGCAGACCCGAGACTCGCCGCCATTCGTTGGAGTTCGCGAAACCCACTGACGTCACCCCATAGAATCGGGCTAAGTCCGCGTTCAAGAAGGAGTGGTCGGCATCCAGGATGTCGAGCACCGGTCCGTTGTTCTGGAAGAGGTCGGTGAAGAAGCGAACCGTCTCTTCGCGCATGGCCCCGCGGAGTCCGCGAAACTCGGGGAAATGCCGCTCGCTCTTCTCGTCCAACGTCTCGAAGTCGTACAAATGCAACCAAGCCAGAGCGAACTCGGTGGCCAAGCGGCCGATCTTCGGATCTTTGAGCATCCGCCGGGTTTGGGCCCGCAAGACTTCCGGCCGATGGAGGCGCCCTGCGACGGCCTCGGCCATCAACTCGGCATCCGGCGTTGATGCCCACAGGAAATAGCTCAGCCGCGTGGCCAACTCCACGTCACTGACCCGCGTGGAGACTATTCCAGAAGCGGGTTTTTCAGCCCGGTACAAGAACGCCGGCGACACCAAGACCCGCGCCAGCACACCGCGGACGGATTCTTCGTGGGTGAGACCGTCGCCCCGCAGTCGGACATAAAGGTTCCCCAGGGCATCGATCTCGGACTCCCGCAGCGGTCGGCGGTAGGCCTGAGCCGCGAAGGCGAAGAGCGATTGCAGGTGGGCGGGCTCGGTGTCGGTCAGCAGACGACGAAACTCGTCGGCCCGGCGGCGGATGGGCTCACCCATCGGAGTGAAAGCACTGGGATCGGCGTCCTGCGTGGCGTATTGCCACAACTGCTCAAAAGCATCGACCAGCTTGAAGGCGTCTTGGCTGACGTAATGCAACTCCGACCACAGGCGCTCCAGTTCGGCCGTCTCCGCCGGAGTGAGCATCAAGCGCCGCAGGGCGTCGTCTTCTCGATAGTAGAGAGTGAGCGTCACCACCTCGTCGACGGGCACGATCTTGGTGTAGCACAGCGCGGCCGGGAACAGCCCACGGAAGCGTTCCAGCCCCTGTTCCCAATGACGACGTGCAGCACCTCCGTCGGCCACCAGCACCGGAAGGTCCGACTGCATGGGCAATTCGCCGTCCGACCAAGTGCCCTTTCCACCCTTCGTGCTGACCGCTCCCGGCACCAGCGCCAGCGAGGCCGGACGCTGCGGCAGCATTTGCATCTGAACGCTCGCCTCAGGACCCGCAGAGGCGTCGAGTGCGGCCGTGGCTACCAGTTCGCCACCGGCTGCCCATTCAGCCGGCAAGCGAACCTCCACCACCGACGGGGCCTTCACACAAAGGTCTTGAGGGGCGACGCGAGACGCGGAGACGGGATTCTTCCCAAAGAGGGCCGGATCGGGCCCCGGGCCCTGCTGAGCTGCCGAGGCGGATGCTGAGATCGTCAGCTCCGGCTGTTGCAAGAGGCCACGGAGAACGGCCCCCAGCAGCGGCCCCTGAAGGGATGTCCACTGGCGTCGCAAGACCGCATCGGGAGCATCCTTGCCCAAGCCGGCCGGCTCGGAGGCGAACAACACTTGGAGATCTGCAGCCAATCCGCGCTTCTCTGGCATCGATGCGGCCGCACGCCAGCGGGCCAGCAAGGATCCCTCGGGAATGGAAGTCTCGATGGCACCGCCTCGGGCTTCGGGTTCACTGAAGAAATGCCATACCGCTGGATGACCCATCCGGTCGGCATGGGGATTGCCAGCCAGGATGGCAGGCGATACGTCACCGGAGAGACTCCAAGTTTGCTTGGTATTCGCAGTATCGGACAACTGGAGGTCCACGCGGGTCAGGTCGCAGGAGTGGTTGCCATCCCGCGGCCCCACCGACAGGCAGACCACATCGCCCACACTCACGGTCACCGGGGGCAGCGGCCCGAAACGCACTTCCTTGGCACCTTGAGAGACACCGGAGGCCAACGTCTGGCGCGTGGCTCCGCGACGGAGTTCCACCACCCAACTCACGCCATTGCCGCATTCGGTGTGGGAGTGCTGCACCAAGCCCTCGATCTTGAAGGTTCCCGCGACCGGCCCCCGCCATCCCACGATCACGCGACGCGACGGAGACGGATGCACAGCGACACTGTGGGGCCGCATGAGGCCCGGCACCCGAACCTCGCGATCCGAGGAATTGGCCGTGACACTCAAGGCATCCGCACCGGTCCAGCCCTGGATGAAGGAATACCCCTGCGCGCTCTCGAGCGTGGACGTGATGAGTCCCTCAATGCGCGTGCCTCCGGAACGCATTCCCAGCGCCTCCAACCACGCGGCAAACACCTGCGGGTCGAGATTCTTGGAGCGGGCCAGCGCGGTCAGCGCCTCGCCAGAAGGAACCTCGGTCAATTCGGCCGCGGCATTCAGACACGCCGCCGCCTGGGAGAAGAGCGGACCCCGGGTTTGATCCAAGCGATGAATGACCGAACGCAGCCGACTCAGCGGCACATCCGGCCGACCCGAAACCACGAGGCGCGGATTGGACCACAGCGCCACATCCGAGGCCGAACCATCTCCTGCATCGGAGGTGACCAAGAAAGCTCGAACCTCCCCAGAGGCATCCGGAGCCGGCAGCTTGAAGCGCGTCTCGCGAGCGGTAGCCAGAGGAGAAACCGGCACCTGCCAGGCGCTGGGACCATCCCGCTTGCCGATGTGACCCACGGTGGTGAATCGCCAGACCGAACGTTGCCACGACTCCACCACGGCGGCCACGGCAGCACCCTCACCCGGCTTGGCCTCGCGCCAACGAGTCCGGACCTGGTCCAGGAGCGGCGAGGCTTCGGTTTCGTTCAATGCCTTCCACAAGAGACCGAGGTACTGGGCATTGAGCCCGCGATGCCGGGCCGCTGCCTCGAGGTCCTTGGCGCTCCGAGAACGACCTACGGCCCGCAGTTCCAGCGTGGCGTCCAAATACCGGGCCAGCGGCAACACACCACCGTCCCGCGTGTCGAACTGGATGCCCTGGAGATTGACCGAGGTGCCGCCGCCATTTTGGGTGTAGCGCCCGTAGAACTGCCGGATGGCCGCGAGGCGTTCTTCGGTCCAGTCACGCTGAGAGGTGCTGGACGAGAACCGCACACCATCGGGAAGCAGGACCGCATGGCGAGCCACCTCCTTGGCCGCATCGAGGTATTTGGTGACCAGTGAGGGCGACATCACCAGCGATTGCCCCACGTTCATGAACCCCTCGCCCGAGGCCGAATCGACCGGGAACTCCCGGGCCGGGTCGAGCGAGTCCACGCCGGTCAAATCCCGGATCGTGTAGGTGTACTCGGCATTGGACAAACGCCGCAGCACGACCGGTCCGGGGTCCCCGGCGTTTTTCCGGGCCCAGCGATCCAGCATCCCACGCACTCCGGCCATCAATTGCTCCCGGGCCTTGGCGTCCATC
The DNA here is from genome assembly GCA_945861075.1 of Akkermansia muciniphila. Taxonomy (GTDB): domain Bacteria; phylum Verrucomicrobiota; class Verrucomicrobiia; order Limisphaerales; family UBA9464; genus SXXZ01. The sequence continues at coordinate 20,698 of CAMATE010000004.1, read as the reverse complement.
GCCGGCTGATCCTTCGGAGGCATTTCCAGAATGGAAACCTGCTCGAGCACTTGCTGCCAAACCTTGGAGTCGGTCGACTCCGCACCCGGCTGGAGCACTTGCTCCAAATCGAGGTCGCCCTTGTGCTTGGCGGTGGAATGGCAATTCAGGCAATGACGATCGAAGAGCACCCGCGTCTTGGCATCGATCCCTTCGGCGGCCGTGGACCCTACCAGTGACATCGATACCAGAGCGGTCGCCGCGATCCATCCCAGAGTGCTGCCCATTCGGCGCACGGGTGACTGCACCGGATATCGGACCGGGTAGGTCTCCGGTTTCGGGAATCCTGCCGTTATCACGCCTCGTTTCATCCTGTTGTTCCTTCACCCATGCCCACAGCGGACCAGTGACCCGTCAAATGCGGATGAAGAGACGCTTCTTCCACAACCACCAGCACATCGCCCAGAAAATCGACAGCACAGCCGCTCCTTCCACGGCCGGCGCGTAAATCCCGAAATAATCGGCCCAGAACGTTTTGCCGAGATGGGTCCGCAAATTGTCGCGGAAGAAGCCGTCCCAGAGATGGCTGGTGACGTACATGAAGATGGAATTCATGCCCACCACCTGAAGCGGGAAGGTGAGCCAAGACTGCTTCAGGCGATCGGCCACGAGATAGAAACCACTGAGGAGCAAGCAGCACCAACCGCCGCTGAAGAGCACCCAGGAGGGTGTCCAGATGCGTTTGACCACCGGCGCGATTCCAGTTCTATCGAGGATCCATCCGACCCCCAGACCGGCCAGGCCGAACAAGGCGATTCGGACCAACCGCCGGCCGATCGGAACGTCCTCTCGGCGCAACCATCCGCCCACCAATAGACCGCAAATCATCGTGCCCAAGGTGGGAATGAAACTCAGCGTCAGGTAGCCACCCCCGTTGTAGAGAAACGTCTTGGCCCGCGGGAACAAATTGAGGAATCCCACATCGAAGTGGTGGGCCGGATTGGCGTTCTTGTTCCAATGGGCGGCGAATCCGCTCAGGCCGTGCTGCTTCATCCAATCGGCCGAGACACCGACGGTGGCGGGATCGAACTCCGGACCGGGCAACGGCGCGGCTGCGAACCAAGCCCAGTAGCCGATGAGAATGGCCAACAGTGCAACCACCTGAGTCCGCACACTCCGCCAGGCCAGAAGCCACAGGAAGGTGTAGCCCAAACCAATTTGGGTGAGCGTGTCCTCGAAGGTGAAATTCGTCTGCGAGGCATGCGTGGAGCGCAGCGCAATGCCCAGCGCCGACAAGGCCAGGGCCCGCCACAGCGTGTGGAAGAACATCCGCAGGAAGCCTTGATCGGACTGCTGGCGCGAAGCGATGGACCACGGCAAGGCCAGACCCACCAAAAAGGAAAAGGACGGTTGGATCAGGTCATGGAGCGTGCATCCCTGCCACTCCACGTGGTCCTGATGGTGCGCGAAGAAATGCCACACACTGTCCGCGGGCATCTTGGCGGCGACGGCTCCCAGGCGAACCATTTCGCCCGCCATGAGCAACATGACGAACCCGCGGTAGGCATCCATCGACGCCAAGCGCTGCGGCATCGCCGGGGATTTCCCGGAACCGGGTGAAGGAGGCATCGCGTCGTTGTGACAAGGTTCTCTATCCGGCGCAATGCCGATGGCAATTCTTGGCCCCTTTGGGCATCGGCGAACGTGCTTCGAGCCAACTCCTGAGCCCGCTTCTGAACCCACTCCAACAGCCTGTCCCTCTTTCAAATCTGCCCATCCCAGCATTGGCGGCCTCGTCCGCCAGAGGCACCCTATGGCGGCATGGAACCGGTCCTCCCCGAGACGTTGGCCGAGCGGCTGTTCACCGACAGCCCCTTCGCCTTCCGCTTCGGCATGCAACGACCCAGCCAAGATTGGTTCCGCTGGGAAAATCCACGCCAGGAGGCCCTCCGGGATCGCCATCATTGGTTATCCCAAGAACCCCAGCGGCATCTGGCTTGGACCGATGAAGCCGATCCGGTACTTCGCGAGGCGATGGGGCTGTTTCCTTCAACCCCATTTCGTGCCGATTCCGCCACCGATGGATCAGATCTGCTCAAGAGCCTGTCCCTCCATTGGGAGCCGGATATTCTCTTGCTGCGGCGGGATGCTGGCGGTGAGTTCCGGTTGGTGGCTGGATCGGTGTGCTTTCCATCGGCTTGGGATCTCCGGGAGAAAATCGGCAAAACGGTGGATGCCATCCACGCCGGAGTGCCCACCCTCAACGAAACATTGGGCGCCAGAATTCGCTCATTCCTCGACCGACTGCCTCCGGGACAAACCTTCGAGCGCGACAATTGGGGATTGGCCGCCCACGGCGAACGCAATGCCCACCCGGACCGCGCCCTGCCCCGCATGAGCCCGGAGTCGACTGTGGACTCCACTTGGCTGCGCCTCGAACATCAGGCCTTCCGCTGCCTCCCCGAGAGCGGCGGACTGCTCTTCGCCATCCACCTCACCGTCCACCCGTTGAAAGTGGTTTTACGCGCTCCGGGGGCCCAGGAACAACTGGCTTCCTTGCTGCGCTCCATGCCCGCTGCGATCGCTGCCTACAAAGGGATTCCCCCTCAATTCAGCCGCGCTGTTTTTTGAGAACTTCCACCGATTTGCCGCCTTTATGCCGTTTTAGCCGAATACCTTATCGTTATTATAAACAATAAAACACACAACTACTGCAAGTGCGTGCGTTGGTGGAGCTCTCAAGCCTGAGCGGTCCAACAACAAACCCGATGGGGAGTGGACCCAGGACTAAAAAACTTCGCGAGCGATGCCGTAGAGGAGAAGAAGCAGGAGCCCCAACGAAAGAAGGAAACGGCGTCGGGCGATCTTGCGCTCGTAGCGCAAAGGCCGCAGACCATGCACCGAACCGGCAGCCATAAGATTGACCAAGCCTGACGGACGACGGGGTTGGCCTCCCCAGCGCTGCATCCAACGCTGCCAAACTTCGACCAGGTTGAAACGATCCGTGGGGACGGAGTGGCCCGACCGCGGGCTCGACACACTGATCGGGGTCGGAGCCGGGGTAGGCCGATCCGAGGGAGTGTCCAAGGCCGGACGGGTGTCACGGGCACGGGGTGGTTGGGGACGGGCCTCCGGAAGCGGACGAGCGGAAAGGTCCGAGATGCGCCGTTGAATGGCCTGAATCTCGCGGTCCAATTCGGCCTGACGCGCCGACATCGGATCCTTTGCTTTGGTGAACCAACCCATGGTCTTCGAAGCCTTCGCTCAGCGCTTGAGCGCCAGAACCACGGCGAGTGCGAAAACACCCAGACCCAACAACGCCACAGGCCAGTTGAAAGCCAACCCCAGACGCGCCCATTGGGCCGCACTCAGACCAGCCAGCGGTGACACCGCGGTGGAAGCCGGAGAAGTCTGTCCCGGCACCGAGGATCCGCTTTCCAACACCGGCCACGCCAGACGCGCCTGATTCCATTCCATGCGGGCATTTTCGATCGCCGCCAGGGCTCGGGCCAATTCGGTCTCCCAGGTGGTGTCGGTCCAGGTTTGTTCATTGAGGCCCTGGACGTTGGTCAGCGCCCCTCGCAATCCGTCCAACGTCCGGCCCATTTGGACGGCATCCCGGCGGAGGTTCATCTCAGCCTGCTCAAGCAGCGCCACTCCGCGCAGGAGATTCTGCAGCATCTCCTCGCGTCCCGTCTGGAATTCACCCCGACGGCGGCGCATCTCTTCAATGGCCGCCTTGGCCCGTTCGAGTTGCTCCTGCGCCTCCCGCAACTTGGCCAGATCTTGCTGGGTGGCCGTCAACTGGCTGTCGAGTTCCTCACGGGTCGGCGCGCGCCCGACACTTCCAGAGGCCGATTGACCCGCCGTGGCCAACCGAGGAGAAGAGCCGCCCGGGGTGCGCAGGTCCGTATCCACAAAGTCAGTGCCGTCGAGAGCCATAGGTCGTGGTCAAAAATTACAGGGACCCATTGCCGAAGCAACGCGGACGTTGCCGAGAACAGCACAAATCGGTGCCCCAGGCCTCAGCGGTCGTGACCGTCGCCCCAAGGCCTCACCACCAAAAATGAGGCGCCGATCCATCGGTGCGGACTTGCTGCTGGGCGAAGCTGCGGAACTCGGCATGCCCATCAAGCATGAGCACATTGCCGCCGGCCGGAAGTTGGCCGTTGAGGTGGGCTGAGCTGTGCCCGGCCCAGCCGCCATCCACCTTAGTGAAGTTGCGACCGCCACCCGTTCGGTTGGGCGAGTTCGACAAGGTGGCATCGGCAACAATGACCCGGGAAGACGGCCCCGGCTCGAACTCCTGACCGGCCACCATCCAGGGCTTGGGATTGAAACCTTCCGTGATGTTGGTGGCCTTTATGCGGCCCGATCCCTTGAACGCCACGGCATAACCAATCACGCGGTATCCGTTGGCCGAATCGCCGGCCACCTCGTTGGTCACTCCCGTGGTGAACGACCACAGCTGGTTGTTGTTTTGTTTCTCGAAACCCGGGCAGTACAGGATGCTGCGTTGGCCTCCATTCACCACGAACGCATTGGCCGCCTTGGCCGGGAGATCCCAAGGCCACACGGCGCCACTGCAGTCGGGAAATTGATCCCGGTTGTCGAAGGCATACATCCGCACGGCCAACCCCAGATTGCGCAAATTGCTGGAACACTTGGTCACGACGGCCTTGCTCTTGGCCTTGGCTAGGGCAGGCAGGAGCATTCCGGCCAGAATCGCGATGATGGCGATAACCACCAGGAGTTCGATCAAGGTGAACGCGCGACGGGAAGAGCGAAGGATCTTCATGGGGCAAAAAAGGGACAGGGGTACACTGAAAACCATGCAGAATTCCCGAAGGCTAGGCAATGAGTGAAACTCTCGGCTTAACTCTCGGGCAGCCCTCCGATCGAAGTTTTTTGGGTCCAGCCTCACCGATTCCCTAGGCCGCTGGCTGGCTATTGATCAGACCTCCTCGCAGAGCTCTCCGGCAGCGGGTCCACTCCCCGCTTGAGACCGGCGGGAGTCTGGATATGATTTCCCGACATGAAGTTCATCTCATCGCTCACCTTCTTCCTCGTGATCACCGCCGTGTTGAGCGCGGGTATCGCCCTGACGGCCAGCGGCCACAAGTTGGGTCTGCCTCTGCTTTTGGGTGGAACAGCGGTCTTCGGCGGGTTGTTCGTCAAGTATGGCTGTCTCGACCAGCACTGAGCGGCGCAACGATCCCCCTCAGCGTCCCCAACTGCGTCGCAACGCGAGGCTTTACGCTGGTTAGGGAGGCACCCAGACAGCGGGACACCTCAGAATCCCATCGGCCGAACCGATCCCACTCCATCGGTCCGGCCAAGATTGCCGGCTAAGGCGTGTCCGATTTTGGACAACCACGGCGCATGATCCATAGTCCGGAGTCCTTCCGCCGGCTCATCCAGCACCTGTCGTCGAACCGCTTTCCATGCCCTCCATGCTTTTCCGCCCGGCCTTTCCGCTGGCTGTGACCTCAGCCCTGATGGCTGCAGCCTTGCTCGGCACCGGCTGCAATCGACAGAAGCCCATCACGGTCGTCACCGAAAACGCCCAGCGCCGCAACCTGACCGAACTGGTGACCGGTAGCGGCAAGCTCCAACCGGTGGTGCAGGTGAAGATCAGTTCGGAGGTGGCCGGTGAGATCATCGATCTGCCCGTGAAAGAGGGTCAGAAGGTCCGCAAAGGCGATTTGCTCGTCCGGGTCAAGCCCGACCTCTACGCCGCAGCGCTCAGCAGCCAAGAGGCCAGCCTGAAGTCAGCACAAGCCGACTTGCTCACGGCCGAGGCCAATGCCCGCAAGGCCGAGGCCGAACTCAAGCGCAACGAAGACCTCTTCTCCCGCCAACTCATCAGTGGGTCCCTTTTCGACGAGGTCCGCACCGGTGCCGAAGTCGCCCGAGCCAACGCCATCGCCTCCACCCAGCGGGTCGAGATGGCCCGAGCCAGCCTGAAGCGTTCTCAGGAAGACCTGGCCAAGACCACCATCTTCAGCCCCATCGAAGGCACCGTCTCCAAGCTCAACTCGGAGCTCGGTGAACGCGTCTCGGGCACCGGCATGATGGCCGGCACCGACATCATGACGGTCGCCGACCTCACCGAAATGGAGGCCCGCATCGAAGTCGGTGAAATCGACGTGGTGCTCATCGAACCCCAGTTCAAGGCGAGGCTGGATGTCGATTCGTTCAAGGACCGCAAGTTCGACGGCCAGGTCACCCAGGTGGCCCGCTCGGCGAAGACCGCCGCCGTCGGCACCCAGCAGGAATCCACCAAGTTCGAGGTGCGCATCCGCATGGCCGACAAAGGGCTGTTCCTGCCCGGCATGAGCGTCACAGCCGACATCGAGACCCGGTACCGCACCAACGTGGTCACGGTTCCCATCCAATCGGTGACCACCCGCCTGCCAGGCTCGTCGGCCAGCGAACCTGTTCCCAAGAAGGCGCAGTCCAATTCTGAGGAGGACAAGGGACAAATCGAATTCCTGGCCGGCAAGAAAACCAAGGAAACCGTCAAACCGGTGGAGGTCGTCTTCATCAAGGAGGGCGACAAGGCCAAGATGTTGCCCGTCAAGCGGGGCATCAGCAATGACTCGCACTACGAGATCCTCGAAGGCGTGAGCGAAGGCCAGGAAATCATCACCGGAAGCTTCAAGGCCGTCTCCAAGGAACTCAACGACGGCACTCTCATCCAGCTCGAGGAAGCCAAGAAAGACAAGGCGACGAAGCCCTGAACCCGGTCGATCCAGGTTATGTCGCTCATCCGAATCCAGAATCTCGCCCGCCGCTACGTGATGGGCACCGAAACGGTGCACGCGCTGCGCGGAGTTTCCGTGAACATCGAGCGCGGCGAGTACCTGGCCATCATGGGGCCATCGGGCTCGGGCAAGTCTACCTTGATGAATTTGCTGGGCTGCCTCGATACGCCCAGCGACGGCAGCTACGAACTCAACGGGAAAGACGTCGCCCGGATGAGCGACAACGAGCTGGCCGACATCCGCAATCGCGAGATTGGTTTCGTCTTCCAGAGCTTCAACTTGCTGGCCCGGGCCGACGCCTTGCACAATGTCGAGCTGCCCCTGATTTACGCCGGAGCGCCCCCAAAGGAACGGCGTGAGCGCGCCCGGCAGGCCTTGGTCAATGTGGGACTGGGCGAACGCATGCACCACCGGCCCAACGAGCTTTCCGGCGGACAACGCCAGCGCGTGGCCATTGCGCGGGCGCTCGTCAACACCCCGTCCATCATCCTGGCCGACGAACCCACGGGGAATCTGGATTCCAAGACCGGCGTCGAGATCCTGAGCCTTTTCGAGGAACTGTCGCGCCGGGGCAACACCATCATCGTGGTCACCCACGAAGAGGACGTCGCCTTGCACGCCCGCCGGGTCATCCGAATCCGCGACGGCCTGATCGCCGCCGACGAGATCAATCCGCACCCGAGGGCTGTCGTGGCCCCCATCACTGCGTCGGCACCCGCTTCGACCTCATGACCCTGTCCAGCGAACTGCGCGAATCGGCTCGCATCGCGGTGGCAGCCATCCGGGCCAACAAACTGCGTTCGGGCCTGACCACCTTGGGCGTGGTCATCGGCATCCTGACGGCCACGCTGGTCGGCACCATGATCAACGGCATGGGCGAAGCCTTCACCCGGTCGGTTTCCTCCATGGGTTCCGACGTGCTCTTCATCGGCCGCTTCCCTTGGATGAGCTTCGAGGACTACCGGATTTATCGGAACCGTCGGGACATCACCTTCGCCCAGTACCGCGAGCTCGAGTCGCGCATGACCACCGCCGCGGTCATCGCCCCGCAATGTGAGGCCTATCAGGCTTCGGTGACCTACGAACGCCGTCGCGCCAAAGGCGTCTGGTTGCTGGGCAACACCTCGGAATCTTTGATTATCCGCGGCCTCACCGTCGCAAAGGGTCGATGGATCAGCGCCTCGGACGTCAGTTCCAGCCGGCCCGTGTGCGTCCTCGGGTCTTACCTGGCCGAAGCGTTCTTTCCGAACGACAACCCGGTGGGAAAGAAGGTCCGCATCAACGACACGCCCTACGAAGTGGTGGGAGTCATCGAGAAGATGGGCAGCATGTTGGGCTGGAATCAGGACAATCAGGCCGTTATCCCCATTTCCCGCTTCCAGGAAGACATCCAGCGTCGCCCCGACTACGTGATTACCGTCAAGGCCCGCAGCCCGGACACCGTCATCGAGACCCTGGAAGAAGCCCGATCCCTCTTCCGCAGCATCCGCAAGATCGAGCCGGGCCGACCCGACGACTTCGCCATCAATCAGCAGGAGGCCATCACCAAGTTCTTCGACGGCTTCAAGGCCGTTCTGGGCACCTTCGGGTTCTTCGTCACGGGACTGTCCCTGTTTGTGGGCGGCATCGGCATCATGAACATCTTGTTTGTGTCGGTCGCCGAACGGACCAAGGAAATCGGCATCCGCAAAGCATTGGGGGCCAAGCGCCGGTCCATCCTGACGCAGTTCCTGATGGAGGCCGCCGGAATCACGCTCTTGGCCGGACTCATCGGGGTCGGGATGGCGTGGCCCATTTCCTGGAAGATCGGCGAAATCGCCCGGGCCAATGGCTCCGTCTTCGAGGCCCAGATGTCCTGGTGGATCGTCACCCTGGCGATCTTCGTCTCGGCGGCCACAGGCATGGTGGCCGGATTCATTCCGGCCTGGCGGGCCAGCCGCATGAACCCGGTCGACGCCCTGCGTTCTGAGTAGCCATGAACCCCGGACGCGAGCTCATCGAAATGGTGCGAATGGCGGCCAACGCCGTGAGGACCCATGTCCTGCGCTCGTCGTTGACCATCCTCGGCGTGTTCGTGGGCGTGTTCTCCATCATCGCCGTGATGACCGGCATCCGGGTGCTGCAACAGAACCTGGAAGACGCCATGAACGGACTCGGGGCCAACACCTTCCAGTTTCAGCGCTTTCCGGCCATCAGCTTCGATGATGCCGATTGGGAGAAATACTTGCGGCGGCAGCGCTTCCGCATCGTGGACCTCAACCGACTCGAACGTCGGGTCACGCTGGCGCAGGCCGTCTCAGCCAATGCCAACTTCGGATCCGGCGAAGCTTCCTCCCGCTACGCGCGAACCAACCCCAACATCCCCGGGAACGGGATGACGCCCGAATCCTTCACCACCCAGAACCTCACCTTGGGCGAGGGCCGTGGGTTCAGCGCGGCCGATGACGAAAGCGGCCGATTGATTTGCGTCCTCGGATTCGACCTGGCCGCCAAGCTGTTCCCACGGGGTTCACCTTTGAACGAGTCGGTGAAGTTCCAAGGCATCAGCTACAAAGTGGTGGGTGTGCTGACCCAACGCGGCGCGTTGTTCGGCCAAAGTCGCGACAACTTCATCGCCATTCCGCTGGGCACGGCCCGACGCCTGTACGGTGAGAACCTGTCGGTCCAACTCCAGGTCCAAGCCCCAAACCGCGAAACCTATGCCGAGATGGTCGAGCAGGCACGCGGTGTCATGCGGGCGATGCGCCGGGTCGCGCCAGGCGACGATGACGACTTCGAAATCGTCTCCAACGAATCCGCAGTGAGCCAGTTCCGCAGCCTGACCTCCGCCATTCGACTCGGCGTGGCGGCCATTAGCAGCATCGCCCTGATCGCCGCGGGCATCGGCATCATGAACATCATGCTGGTGAGCGTCACCGAGCGCACCCGCGAGATCGGCATTCGTCGGGCCATCGGGGCGCGCAAACGCAGCGTCATGCTCCAGTTCATCGCCGAAGCCGTGCTGTTGAGCGAAGTCGGCGGCGCCTTGGGTGTCGTCGGAGGGATCCTCTTCGGCAACCTGCTGTCCTTCGTGGTGAAGGCCCCGCCGGTGATCCCCTGGGACTGGGTGGGGATCGGCCTGGCCATTTGCTCGGCCGTCGGGATCCTCTTCGGCACCTACCCCGCCTGGAAAGCCGCTCACCTCGATCCCATCGATTCGCTGCGGTACGAGTGACGCGAACCGCCAGGGGATTGCGTCAAAAATGATCGCGACGGACGCCGTTCAGCTCTGGCTCAGGCGCTTGACCGGAGCGTCATGGAACAAGTCGTGGGCTTCCCGAAGAATGCCAGCCAGACGATCAGCGAACGGGCTGCGACGAATCACTTCGTTGAGCCGTGACCAGTCGAGCTTCTCGACGTGTTCGCCTGGGAACCAGTGATCGGCATTGCCCAGCATGTTGTAGCGGAACTTCGCCCACTCGGTCAGCTCCAGAGGCTTCGCATAGGTCCAGATGCGGAGGATTTCCACCAAATTGACCTCGCCCGGCACGGCCACGAATTCCGGAAGCCCGGCCCACCAGCGGCGGCACCACTCCGACCCCAGCACGCGTTCCATTTCTTCACGCAAACGGCGGTCGATGGACTCCACCGCCTGGGCCGCCTGCTCGTAGTGCTGAAGGCCGGCGATGTGCTCGTCGAAATCGGACGGTTTGGCCGCACCCAGCGACAGGGTATGCACCTCCGGACGGGCCAGGCAGTAGAGGTCGTTGAACTGCATGGGCGTCAATGGCGCACACAACGAACGCATCTTGGGCAACTCGAGGTAGAGTTTCCCGCCCTTGTCATTCGGACTGATGATGAAGACTCCCATGTCGCGCTGGGCCGCCTCGGCCACGCAGACGCGGTTGAGGTCGTTCACGAAGTACCAGTGCAAGTTGACGTAATCGAACTCATCGCTGCGAATGGCCTCGGAAATCACATCCGGCGTCGCATGAGTGCTGAAGCCCACATGGCGCACGCGCCCTTCGCGTTGGAGCTTCCGGCAAACCTCCAGGCATCCGCCCTTGCGGAGCGTTTCGTCGAGGTGTTGGCGGTTGTTGATGCCATGGATGGACAGCAAGTCCACGCAGTCTTGCTTCAAGTACGCCATGGAGGTCTCGAAGGTCTCAAGGAACTCCTGCGCAGTCGGCTTGGGCATGACCTTGGTCTGGAGGATCATCGACTCGCGCGGATACTTCGCCAGCACCGGCCCCAACTGCATCTCCGAAGAACCGTAGCCGCGAGCGGTCTCGATGTGATGGATGCCCAGTTCCATGGAGCGGGCGATGGTCGCTTCGAGATTGGCCTGACCGGCGGCGGGCACCTGGTCCCACGGAATATCCGACCACGACTGCTGGTAGCGCATGCCGCCGCACGAGAAGACGGGCATCTGAATTCCGGTCCGGCCAAAACGACGGTACTTCATGAGTGCGAAGGGTGCCCTCGACGGTCTCACACGGCAAACCTGGACACTCGGATAACCGAGCTTCTTGTCCGGACGGATCACGCCGTTGGAATCCAAGTGACGGTCCTCTACTTGACCCGGGGATCGACCGGGAGTTCCGTAGGGGAACAATCGAACACAATCCCTGCCCCCCGAACGCCATGATGCACGAAATCGAATACGAGATCCGCGGAGATGACCTTCAATATGTCGAGGTGCTGCTCGACCCCATGGAAGCCGTGGTGGCCGAAGCCGGCGGCATGATGTTCATGGAGGAGGGCATCGAGATGGAGACCATCTTTGGTGACGGATCTTCCCAGCAAAGCGGATTCATGGGAGCGCTTCTCGGAGCCGGCAAGCGGCTCCTCACCGGTGAGTCGCTCTTCATGACCGTGTTCCAGAACCGCTCGCCTCGGAAGTCCCGCGTGGGCTTCGGAGCGCCCTACCCGGGCAAGATCGTCGCGGTGAACCTGGCTCAACTCGGTGGCGAACTGATCTGCCAGAAGGACTCTTTCCTGTGTGCCGCCAAGGGCGTGAGCGTGGGAATCGCCCTGCAACGCAAGCTCGGGGCAGGCCTCTTTGGTGGTGAGGGCTTCATCATGCAGCGCCTGCAGGGCGACGGATGGGCCTTCGTCCACGCCGGCGGCACGCTCATGGAAAAGGTCCTGGCCCCAGGCGAGACCCTGCGCGTCGACACCGGATGCGTCGTGGCCTACCAGAACACCGTGGCCTTCGACATCCAGTACGTGGGCAAGGTCAAAACCGCCCTTTTCGGCGGAGAAGGCCTCTTTTTTGCGACACTACAGGGTCCGGGCAAGATCTGGATCCAGTCGCTGCCCCTGAGCCGCTTGGCCAACCGAATCATCGCCGCCTCACCCGCTGCCGGCGGAAGCCGTCGCGAGGAAGGCTCCATTCTCGGCGGCTTGGGTGGACTGCTCGACGGCGACAACAGCTGAAAGCACGTCGACCAGCACCGAAATTTACCCGTCAAAACTCACCCGAACGGAGGCGGAACACCGTCCTCCGTCATCGGATTGTCACCGATACGAATGCTCGGTGAGGCTTCCTGCACCTTGACGTTTGTCCCCCGGCCGGCATTCTGACCGGCCCTACTGGAGGGAAACGGCCATTATGCAGCACATCCGAAACATCGCGATCATCGCCCACGTCGACCACGGCAAGACCACGCTCGTCGACTGTCTTCTGAAGCAATCCGGAACCTTCCGCGCCAACCAGGCGGAGACTCAGGTCGAGCGCCTGATGGACTCCATGGATCTGGAAAAGGAGAAGGGCATCACGATTCGCGCCAAGAACGCGGCGTTCAAGTACAAGGAAAACCACATCAACATTGTGGACACTCCGGGACACGCCGACTTCGGCGGTGAGGTCGAGCGTATCATGAACATGATCGACGGCGTGCTGTTGGTCGTGGATTCGGCGGAAGGTCCCCAGGCCCAGACTCGCTTCGTGCTGCGCAAGGCACTCGAGGCCGGTGCCAAGCCCATCGTGGTCATCAACAAGATCGACCGCGACAACGCCAACCCGAAGAAGGTGCTGGACCTCGTGTTCGAGCTCTTCATGAGCCTCAACGCGACCGACGAGCAGCTCGATTTCCCCTTCATTTATTGCTCGGCGAAGATGGGCTACGCCAAGAACGAGCTGACCGACGTCTCCGACACGATGGAGCCGCTCTTCGATGCCATCGTGAAGCACATCCCCCCGCCCCGCGCCAAGGCGGGCGAAGGATTCCAGTTGCTGGTGGCCAACCTCGACTACAGCGACTACATGGGCCGAATCGCCTTCGGCAAGATCGTCGAAGGACACCTGAAGGTAGGCGATCCGGCCATTTGCCGCCACGGCAACGGCAAGATCACCAAGGGCAAGATCACCATGCTCTACCACTTCGAGGGCATGAAGCGCATCGAGATCAACGAGGCCGGTGCCGGTGACATCGTGGGTGTGGCGGGTTTCGAGAACGTCTTCATTGGTGAGTCGCTGTGCGACAGCGAGGCGCGCCCCGCCTTGCCGTACATCCCCATCGACCCGCCGACCATTCAGATGGAGTTCGCGGTCAATGACGGCCCGCTCGCCGGACAAGACGGCAAGCTTGTCACGGCCCGCCACATCTGGGACCGCCTGGTGAAGGAGATCCGGACCAACGTCGCGCTGCGCATCGCACAAACCAGCGATCCGAAGATCTTCTCCGTCGCCGGACGCGGCGAGATGCAAATCGCCATCCTGGTCGAGCAAATGCGCCGCGAAGGCCACGAGGTGCTGGTCAGCCGGCCCGAGGTGCTCTGGAAAAAGGGTGAGAACGGCGATCCCTTGGAGCCCATCGAAAAGGTCTTCGTTGAAATCCCGAGCGAAAACCTGGGTTCAGTCATGGAGAACCTGTCCTTCCGCAAGGGCCAGATCACCAACATGACCCACACCGGCAATCTCGTGTCGGTCGAGGCGCTGGCTCCGATGCGCGGCCTGATCGGTTTCGAGACCGACTTGGTCAACATGACCAAGGGCATGGGCGTGCTCAGCCACCTCTTCCACGAGTACGGTGAAGACCGCGGCGAGATCGCCGCCCGCAAGAACGGCTCCCTGGTTTCCATGGACGCCGGCGAAGCCACCTCTTACGCGCTGAACATGGTGCAGGAGCGCGGCCGCCTGATGATCGAGCCGGGTGACCATGTCTACATCGGCATGATCGTCGGTGAGAACGCCCGCGAAAGCGACATCCCGGTCAACCCGGTGAAGGAAAAGAAGCTCACCAACATGCGCTCCCAGGGCGACGGCAAGGGCATCCAGCTCAGCCCGCCGCTGAAGCTCAGCCTAGAGCGTGCGCTCGAGTACATCGACGTCGACGAGTACGTCGAGGCGACCCCGAAGAACCTGCGCCTTCGCAAGAAGATCCTCGATGAGAACCAGCGCAAGCGCTCCGAGAAGAAGCGCTCGATCCGGTTCGTGGAGGAATAATTCTCCGCACTATCGAATCACCGGGTTTCCCTCGAAACGTCGATTTGTCCCTCTCACCCGCCCCGTTCTGGGGCGGGTTTTTTCATGCCGCAGACGTTCCAGATCCGCGGAGACTCGCCACCAGCGTGGCGTGAGCGGCCTGCAGCTCGGGTTCCAAATCCGCGTACCGATTTCGCAACGCGGCGATGAGTCGGAACAGATCAGGATTCTCCGGCAGGCCTGCGGCCAATTCCACCTCCAGAGCGGTCCGTTCGAGATCGTGCAGGCCAAAGATAGATGAACCTCCTTGGATGGAATGGGCACACCGGGCCAGATGCGGGTAATCCCGATCGCTCAAGAGGCACGGCAACCGTTCCATCCGACCGCGGGTATCAATGAGATAGGCGTCGAGGATTTCTACCAAATCTGCCGGGCCGATCTCTTGGAGGAGATCTTGAACCCTTCGACCGAACCGCTCGATGTCATCGGTGGACGGCATGCAGACAATCCCCGGCGATCTGCCACCCCTGGGTCAAGCAGGATCCCCTCCCCCGAACTCCCAGGCTATCCCCTCGTTCCGGTTCAGCGCAAAACACTGTCCAGCCACGCATAGGCTGCCTGGCGCTCGGCCTCCGGGAAATCATGCCCGGAATCCGGCGTCTTGAGCACCAGGCGTGATTCCACCCCATGCAGAGCAAACACCGGAGCTGCTGCCGCGAACGCCTTGCGAATGCCGGCTATTTCAAAATTGTCGTCCCGGATCGGTGAGTTCGAAAACACTCCCCGCGGTGCGATGGCTCCCAAGACCTCGTAGAAGTCGAACGGAATCCGATGGGCGTCATTGCCATAGACCGTCCGGATTCGAGGCATGTACCGATCACTGGTCCAACCGGCCACCTTGCCGCCATAGTAGTGATGGAATGGAGTGAACCCGCAACTGGTCACGACGGCCTTTAGGCGGGAATCAAAAACAGCGGTGAAGAGCGCATTGTGCCCTCCGAGGGAATGGCCGATGACGCCCATGCGCCCGGCATCCACCTGCGGCAAGGACTCCAGAAGATCCACCGCACGCACGTTGTTCCAGACGGCCTTGATGGATCCGCTGGCATGGTGCGCCCCCTGCTTGGTGAAATCGTAGGGGTATTCGCCGAAGGAGGGGTAATCCGGAACGAGGCACACATAGCCGCGCTCCGCCAGTTCATGGGCGTAATGCAGCGACGCACGGCCACCCAAGCCGGCGGGCTCGTCCTTGCCCATGTCGGTGGTCTGATGCAGGCAGAGCATGGCCGGAGCACGGTGCCGTAAACCGTGAGGGATGAGCAGCCAGGCAGGCACCTGATCTCCGAGTTCCGGCGTGAAGCGAATCTTGCGGCGCAGGTACTTTCCTGAGGGAGTCTCGCCACACTCCTCCAGGTCGAGCGGGACCCGGGCTGCGGCGCCGGGCAACGGACCCATGGCCTGCTGAAGACCCGCCCGGATGTGCGAAGCCCGTTCCGCCCAGTCGGCCGGATGGTTCACCGGACGAACGGAGCCGGAGGCATCCCGCACTTCCAGTAACCGGGAATGGTCCGGGTAAGGAATGGCCTTCGGGGCGTTCGCCATCGGATCCACAGCCCCACTGGCCTGCAGGCCCGCTGCCAACGCCAAGGCTGCCCGGGAGACTCGGGGCGGATGGTAGGCGTTGGTGAGAGCATCCATTACGTCTGTAAACCATAACGCAAAAACCCGGGTGGCATTCATAAAAAAAGCGGCGATCCCGAAGGATCGCCGCTCGTGTGAACCAATCAACCGGTTACTGCTTCAAACGGTAGAACGCCGAGGCAGAAGTCACGGTGATGGTAAGGGAGTTGTTGGCAACGCCGCTCACCGGGCTCCAGGAGGCATCCGAGAGGGAGGCCTTGGACTCGAGCACATACGGCTCGGAACCCGACCACGAGAGGGTCACAGTACCTTCGCTGTTGTAGGTGAGCTTGATGACCGGACGGGTCGGGGCCGGAGCAGCCGCGCCAATGAGGACCGGGAGGCCATCCGGGGTAGGCACACCGAGCGCCACCATTTCCGCATCCGACAGCTTGCCGGAACGGATCTGGACGGAGCTGACGAACATCTCACGACGCTCGTCCTGGTCACCGTCACCAAAGAGGATGGCGGTGGTGGACAGGGAGCGGCGGGTATTGTCGAGGCTCTGGTTGGCAGTCCAATCGTCCTGCTTGATGCCGTCGACGAACTTGGTGACCACCGGAGGGGTAGCCGCCATGTCATAAGCCGCAACGACGCGGTGCCAAGCACCCGCGGTGAAGGCTCCCGTACCATTGTAGCCATTGCCACCCTGGCCGAAGTTGTTGCCCTGCCAGAACAGGTCGCCGTCGTCGGAGTTGGCCGACGAGCTGGTTTGCCACAACGAGGCGGCACCCGGACCCGTGGTTCCGACGAAGAGGTCAAAAGCCAAGGTGTATTGATTGACGCGGCTGCCACCCCCGTTGGGGTTGATGCGATGGTTCATCACGTAGCCGATCTTGTTGGAGAGATCGCCCGGCACACGCATGACGCGGACGTCCTGGCCACCGATGAGATCGACGCCGAGTTCGCTCGCGAGACCGAACTTGGTCCCTTCCTTGGTCAGGCCAGCATCACCGTCGAGGTAGGCCAGCGAAGCGCCGATGGACGCACCGAGATCACCGAACTCGAAGTCCCACTGACCGGTCACCGTGCTGGTCGGCAAGGCGATGGGAATGCCCGAGGCGGACGGGGCACCGAGGAGCAGCAGCTCAGCGTCGCTCAAGCGACCGGCGCGAACCTGGATGGAGCTCACGAACATCTCGCGACGCTCGTCTTGGTCGCCATCACCGAAGAGGATGGCCGAAGGGCCCATCGCGCGGCGGGCCGCATCCAGACCTTGGTTGGCGGTCCAGTCATCCTGCTTGATGCCGTCTACGTACTTCACCACCACCGGCGGATTGGCCGCCATGTCGTAGGCCGCCGCGACGCGGTGCCAGGCTCCGGCCGTGAAGGTGCCACGGCCGTTGTAGCCGCCGCCGCCCTGACCGAAGTTGCTGCCCTGCCAGAACAGGTCGCCATCGTCGGTGTTGGCGCTTGAGCTGGTCTGCAGCAGCGAGGCCGCACCCGGACCCGTGGTGCCCACGAAGATGTCATACACAATGGTGTACTGGTTGACCTTGCTGCCGCCGCCGTTGGGGTTGATGCGGTGGGCCATGGTGTAGCCGATCTTGTTGGACAGATCGCCCGGAACCTTCATCACGCGGGCATCGCCACCCGGGAGAGCCGGCACGCCGAGCTCACTGGCCAGACCGAACGCGGTGCCGGTCTTGGTGAGGCCTTCGGCCCCGTCGAGGTACTCCAGCGGGGCACCGATGGACGCACCGAGATCACCGAACTCGAAGTCCCACTGACCGGTCACCGTGCTGGTCGGCAAGGCCACCGGGATGCCGGCGGCGGTCGGAGTGCCCAACAGGGCAAGCTGGGCGTCGCTGAGACGGCCGGCGCGGACCTGAATGGAGCTGACGAACATCTCACGACGCTCATCCTGGTCGCCATCACCGAAGAGGATGGCCGTCGGGGCCATGGCGCGGCGAGCGGCGTCCAGACCTTGGTTGGCGGTCCAGTCATCCTGCTTGATGCCGTCCACGTACTTCACCACCACCGGCGGGGTGGCGGCCATGTCGTAGGCCGCTGCAACGCGGTGCCAGGCTCCGGCTGTGAAGGTGCCGCGGCCATTGTAGCCGCCGCCGCCCTGACCGAAGTTGCTGCCCTGCCAGAACAAGTCGCCGTCGTCGGTATTGCCCGTCGAGCTGGTTTGCAGCAGCGAAGCCGCACCCGGACCCGTGGTGCCCACGAAGATGTCATACACAATGGTGTACTGGTTGACCTTGCTGCCGCCGCCATTGGGGTTGATGCGGTGGGTCATGATGTAGCCGATCTTGTTGGACAGATCGCCCGGAACCTTCATCACGCGGGCGTCGCCACCCGGAAGGGCCGGCACGCCGAGCTCGCTGGCCAGACCGAACGCGGTGCCGGTCTTGGTGAGGCCCTCAGCCCCGTCGAAGTAGTCCAACGGAGCACCGATGGAGGCACCGAGATCACCGAACTCGAAGTCCCACTGACCGGTCACCGTGCTGGACGGGACCGAGGCCGGAATGCCGGAGGCCGAAGGGCCACCGAGCGCAAAGCACTCGGCGTCGCTGAGCTTGCCCGAGCGGACCTGGATGGAGTTGACGAACATCTCACGGCGCTCGTCTTGGTCACCGTCACCGAAGAGGATGGCTGTCGGGGCCATTGCGCGGCGAGCGGCGTCCAGACCTTGATTGGCGGTCCAATCGTCCTGCTTGATGCCGTCGACATACTTGGTCACCACCGGAGGGGTGGCGGCCATGTCATAAGCCGCGACCACGCGGTGCCAGGCTCCGGCCGTGAAGGTGCCACGGCCATTGTAGCCGCCGCCGCCTTGGCCGAAGTTGCTTCCCTGCCAGAACAAGTCGCCGTCGTCGGTGTTGGCGGTCGAACTGGTTTGCAGCAACGAAGCCGCACCCGGTCCAGTTGTGCCAACGTACAGGTCATAGATGATGGTGTACTGGTTGACCCGGGTGCCGCCGCCATTGGGGGCGATGCCGTGGGTCATCACGTAACCGATCTTGTTAGAGAGGTCACCGGGGACCTTCATCACGCGGGCGTCGCCACCCGGGAGAGCCGGCAAGCCCAGTTCGCTGGCCAGACCGAACGCGGTGCCGGTCTTGGTGAGGCCCTCGGCCCCATCGAGATATTCCAAGGCCTTGCCGGTGGTGGCGCTGAGGTCGCCCTTGTCGAAGTCCCACTGACCGGCCACCCGGGTGGAGGAGCCACCGGTGGCGACGATGCCGAAGGACCAGTTGTTGGTCAGGGTCACCGAGGCCGAGTCGGTGAAGCGGAGGCTCACCAGGTTGTTGGCCGTGGTGCGGGAGGCATTCGGATCATACTGCAGCTCGATGCGGCTGCCGGTCTTGACCAGCTTCTGCGGGGTCACCGTCACGCCATTGAAATCCAGCTTCACGCCGGAGGTGGCCACGGTGGTGGTGCCGTCTTGGATCAACGCCGTCACCGGAGCAGTGGCCGGCAAACCGTCGGAGCCAGGGCCCGGGGAGGCTTCTGCCACATAAGGACCGGAGGAGGAAGCCGCGGTCGAACCGGTGTAAGACGGGATGGCACGGGTGTCGGCCGGATCATTCACCAAGATGCGCTCGCCGGCCTCGTTGACCGTGTACCACTGGAGGTTCGCACCGAGACCGGTCTGCCAATAGATCATGCGGAACGGATACACGCCGGCCACCGGGGCATTCACCGCAAACTGGTTCTCATTGCGCTGTTTGCTCTGGAACGCGCGGGAATTCCGCTCGAACTCACCCACCTTGGTCGCGAAGAAATCACGCGGGTTGGTGCCGACGAACACCGAGTAAGAATCGTCGTTGTTCACGTCCGTACGGTCCGCGCCCACGCTGACACCGAAGGTGGTCACACCGGCCGGCAGCTTCAGGAAGCCGACGACTTCAACAGCGAAGTTGTCGGTGTGCGAACCATTGCCCGGAATCCCCGGGAACACACTAGGAGCGAACGAGGTGATGAGGTTGCCCTCGATGTCCGTGACATCGACGGGGGACCCATCCAACTCGAAGTTGACTGTATCCACCAGATTGGCGCCGGCGGGAGAGGTCAGGGTGCCAGGGAAGGCTTCGTTAGGAACGGCCACTCCTGCGGCGTCCACGAGAGTTCCATTGAGCTGGCGGAGGGCGCGAACGCCGTTGTTGGACAATGCGGGCTCAGCAGGGCCCTGCACCGTACGGACGATGAACCCGCGGTCGGTCGATCCCGAAGCGGGAAGCTGGGCCGAAGCCGGCAGGTTGTTGGTGGTTGTTCCGGCTTGGGCGGACTGCAGCGCCGCCAAGACCGCAAGAACCCGGAGGTTTCTGGGTACGTTCATAGTTGAGCAATGTTGTCGGACAGTCGGTGTCGGTCGGTTTGGGTCAACCACCCGACAAAGTCTCCGAATATCACCGGATTTTAACACCGTTGACAACCGTTTCCGGATGCCCGAGCCCAGATCTGTTCTGGCAACCGACTCGGGATGATGGGTGTTCCCATCCCCTCAAGCGATGAGTTCGCGGATGACCCGACTCTCCTCAACGCCGGTGAGCCGCTGGTCGAGGCCCTGGTGGCGGTAAGTAAACCGGCGATGGTCGCGGCCCAAGAGTTGTAAGACCGTGGCGTGGAAATCCCGGATGTGCACCGGGTTCTCGACGATGTTGTAGGAGAACTCGTCGGTGGTTCCGTACACCGTGCCACCTTTGGATCCGCCTCCGGCCATCCACATGGAAAAACACCGCGGATGGTGATCCCGGCCGTAGTTCTCCTTCGAAACACCGCCCTGACTGTAAATGGTACGACCGAATTCACCGCCCCAGATGATGAGCGTGTCGTCGAACAGGCCACGCTGCTTGAGATCGGTGATGAGCCCGTAGCACGCCTGATCGATGTCCTTGCACTGGGAGGGCATGCG
>CAMATE010000003.1 GCA_945861075.1 Akkermansia muciniphila | reverse complement strand
AAATGGGACCGATCCTCCATTCGGGTGGCCATGTCCGGAGTGAGGCTGAGGTTCTGCACCTTGAAGTTCGGCGCGCTCGGGTCACCCACCACCATGAAGGGCGTGTGGCTGGATCCCAGATAGGAGGGTCCGAGGCTGAAGACGTCGATGTGGCTGCGTCCGTCGTCCACGCCAGCGATGCAGGCCGGAAGACCGGATTTTTGTCGGCTCTCCAACGCCCGGCTCACGATGGAGGTGACGGCCGGCGCGTCGTTGACGAATTCAGTGGGCGTGGCCGGAATGCGTCCGGTCATGAAGCGCTTGTGCGCGCCACCATGGTCGGAGAAGTCGTGGCACACCGAGCGCACCAATGTGAAGCGGTTGGCGACTTTGGCCTGCCGCGGGAAGAGCTCACAAATGTCGATGCCCGGCACGTTCGTCCGGATGGGTCGGAAATCGCCGCGGAATTCCGCAGGCGCATCCGGCTTCATGTCGTAGGTGTCGAGCTGCGAGGGCCCGCCCGGCAGCCACACGAAGATGACGGCCTTGTCTTGCGAGTTCGGAATGCCCAAGGGCGCACCGGACGCAGCCAGGGAGCGCAGGCGCAGAAAATCACTCAGGCCCAAGCCCAACGCGCTGAGGCTTCCCAGTTCCAGGAAGCTGCGTCGGGACAGTGGGCCTGAGCAGGGTTTCATCGGAGGGTGTCGACCGAGATGTTGGAGACGGAGTGTTGGAGACCGGGTGTCGGGGCCCAGGTCCGAGATATGGGTCAGATATCCCAGCCCTTGCGGCTGTCGCGCTTCACGAAGCGGGCTGCCTCCGGCAAGTTGGTCGAGCGCATGTTCGGGCCGTCCCAATCCATGACCTTGCCTTCGCCGACCCGCACCGCGATGCAGCCCAGCAGGATGATTTCGGTGAGGTAGGCGGCGATGTCGAAGTTGGAGTAGGCGGGCGTGCCGTCGCGCATCATCTGGAACCACTCTTCGTTGTGGCCCGGCGAACGGGGGATGCTCTGGGGCACGGCTTTGACCGCTTCGTGAGCATCACCGGGCAGGAAGATTTTTTCGTTACCCACCATGATGAAGAACTGGGAACCGTAATCGTCCGGCGAGAACAGCTTGCCCTTGTCGCCCACCAGTAGACACCCGCTGGACGGCAACGATCCCTTTAGGGTGACGATTTCGCGGGTGAGATCGGCGCTCGGACGGAGCGGGGCCAAGTCCTTGTCCGACGGATTGCCGTCGTACCACCAGAACTTCAGCGGCGGCAGGCCGTCGCGTTCCGGGAACTCGAAGCGGATGCGCGAGGTCTTGGCGAAGGTCTCGGGGAAGGATTGCGAGGTGAGTTCGGCCACGACGCGGGTCGGGTAGCCCAGCTTGAGTGCGCGGAAGGGCATGTTGACCGTGTGGCAGGCCATGTCGCCCAAGGCACCCGTACCGAAGTCGTTCCAGCCGCGCCAGGCGAAGCCGTGGTAGACACCTTTCTTGAAGGGACGGTGTTGCGCCGGTCCGAGCCACAAGTCCCAGTCGAGCGACTCGGGCACCGGGTCGGAACCCTCGGGCCGGGCCAGACCTTGCGGCCACACCGGGCGGTTGGACCAGACGTGCAGTTCGGTGACGTTGCCGATGATCCCCGACTGAATCACCTCGACCGCGCGACGCAGGCCACTGCCGGCGCTGCCTTGGTTGCCCATTTGGGTGGCCAGTTTTCCATCGCGGGCCAACTGCCGCAGGATGCGGGCTTCATGGACCGTCTGGGTGAGCGGCTTCTGACAGTAGATGTGCTTGCCCAGGCGCATGGCCGTGGCGGCGGCGATGCCGTGGACGTGGTCGGGCGTGGAGATGGTCACCGCGTCGATCGATTTGCCGATCTGGTCGAACATCTTCCGGAAGTCCTGGAATTGCTGGGCCTTCGGATACTTCTGCCCCTTCTGGGCGAGCGTGGTCCGGTCGACGTCGCACAAGCCGACAATGGTGCCGCCACAACGTGCCGCGTCGTCGGTGTCGCTGGAACCCTTGCCACCGACGCCAATGCAACCGATCTGGATCCGGTCATTGGCGCCGAGCACCGAGCCCACGTAGGGGAAGGCGAACGCAGCGGCGGTGGCAGCGGCGCTTTGGCGGAGGAAGCGGCGACGGTTGAGACCGGAAAGGCCGATCGATGGCTTGGATTTCATGGGGCGGTCCAAGGCGTTAACAGGCCGATCTTCCTGAGTCAATGCGGGCCCTGTCGCATCACGAGGAATGCCTCAGTGCCGCTCCCTGAGGGAGGCTTCCCGATCATCCGGGCCGATCCGTGTCCCGGAACGGGCGCTTGACCGGCTTGTCCGGCGGTTCGTAGTGTCCCGCCTCTTTGCCGGAATGCAGTTGTGCGTTCTGGCGTCATCCTATCGCAGCAAGAAGCACATGAACGTTTCCGTCGAGAATCTGGGTCCGTGCAAGAAGCTCCTCCGCGTCGAGGTGCCCGTCGAGCAGGTCAACGCCGCCTTTGACACCGTGACCGCCAGCTTTCAGAAGCAGGCCCAGTTGCCCGGTTTCCGGCCCGGCAAGGCTCCCAAGCACCTGATCGTCAAGTCGTACGAGGGTCAGATCAGCGACGAGGTTCGCAAGAAGCTCTTCAGCGATTCCTACGCCGCCGCCGCTGCCCAGGAAAAGTTGCGCATCCTGGCCACCCTCGATGTCGAGGAGTTGGCCTTTGGTCGTGGTTTGCCGTTTTCCTACACGGCGACCATGGAGCACGCTCCGGAGTTCGAGGTGCCTGAATACAAGGGCCTCAAGGCCCAGCGCCCGGTGTCTCAACCCACCGATGCGGATGTGGAACGCGCGCTCAATATCCTGCGCGACCAGCAGGTCCGCTACAACGACGTCTCCCGCGCCATTCAGGCTGACGACATCGCCGTGGTGAATTACAAAGGCACCCTCGATGGCAAGCCCTTGACCGATGAGTTCCCCACGGCCCGTGGCCTCACCGAGAAGCAGAATTTCTGGGTCCAAGTGAAGGAAGAATCCTTCATTCCGGGCTTCACCACCCCGCTGGTCGGTGCCAGCGCCGGCGACAAGCGCACGGTGCCGCTGACCTTGCCGGCCGACTTCGTCATCGCCGGTCTCTCCGGCAAGAACGTGGTCTATGAGCTCGAAGTTGTGGGTGTGAAGGAGAAGGTTCTCCCTGCTGTGAACGACGAGTTCGCCAAGGGCTTCGGTGCTGAGGATTTGGCCAAGCTGACCGAGGGCATCCGTCAGGATCTCAAGAATGAGCTGGAGTTCCGCGGCCGCAAGGCGCTGCGCGACCAGTTGCTCAAGAGCCTTTTGGACTCCGTCAGCTTCGATCTCCCGGAGAGCGTGATCGCCAACGAGACCCGCAACGTGGTGTACAACATCGTCAATGAGAACCAGCAGCGCGGTGTCGCCAAGGAGATCATCGAGGAGCGTAAGGACGAGATCTTCACCAGCGCCGCCGCCAGCGCGAAGGACCGCGTCAAGGCGTCCTTCATCCTGGGTCGTATTGCCGACAAGGAGAACATTAAGGCTGAGCAGAAGGAAATGACCCAGCGGATCATCGCCTTGGCCGAGCAGAACAAGGTCGCCCCGGAGAAGATGGCCAAGACGCTGCAAGAGCGGAACGCCTTCCAGGAATTGGCCCAGGAAATCGTCATCGGCAAGGTGCTCGACTTCGTCGAACTCAACGCCCAGGTCGAAGAAGTGGCCACCCCGTCTCCGTCCGAGACCAAGGCTTGATGGGGACCCGCCCCTCCTGAGGGGACTTGAGGTTTCAACGACAACGGCGGCCAACCCTTGGCCGCCGTTGTGCTTTTTGGAGTCCGTGTTTCCGGACGGTGCCGCGGCTGCGCTCAGCGGCAACGCTGCGCCAGCAACTCGACCAATCCGGACAGCACTTCTTCGCGGTCGTTGCCCGCCAGGCTGAGTGCGAGTTGGGCGGTGAGGAATCCGTGCTTGGCGCCCATGTCGTAGCGACGTCCGGCCGTTTCAAACGCCAGATAGCGTTCCTTTCGTGCCAGGTTCGAGAGGGCGCTGGACAAGGTCACCGAACCGGTCGCCTCGCTCACCTGACGTTCGATCAAGTCCATGACCGAAGGGGTGAGCACATGCATTCCGAAGAAGCAGAGATAATGAGCTGCGCGCAATCCTGGGATCACCAGGCGCTGTTCGGCCAAGGTGGGGGTCGGTTTCTCCAAGACCTCCGTGATCTCATACAACGCGTCACGGCCACTCACCCGACGGCCACCAATCGCGCCGAAGTAGGGGAGTTTGCTCTCGTGTGTGGCTTGCACTGCGGAAACGGCGCAGCGCTCATGGGCCGCGGTCTCCACCAGTTGTCGGGCGCAACGGACCGTCGTGGCGCTGACATAGACGTGATCGCCGACCATCAGGAGGAAGGGTTCCTCTCGGGTAAAGGTTCGCCCGCAGGCCACCGCATGGCCGTAGCCCCGTGGTTCGGCCTGTTCGATGAAGCGGAGCTTGCGACCGTGGATTCCCGCTGCCTCGGTGTAGGCCGCTTGGTCTCCCGGATGAATGACCACGGCGATTTCTTCGATGCCGGCCGAGAGGGCTTCCTCGATCACCACTCCCAAGGCGCTGCGGGAGACGCCGTCTTGATCCACCAGGGTTTGCAGCGGCAGCGTGCGCTGGTTGCGCCCGGCGGCGGTGATCAGAGCCTTCTTGATGTTCATCGGTTTTCCGACCGTGGCAGAACGGCTTTGCCTTGTCAGCAGGAGGAGAGGGGGCAGTCCGTGTCTCCAGAGGGTTCCGTCGGTGGGCTTGCCCCGATTGTCTCGAAATCCGTTCCCTGCCTCGACAGGAACCGGAGTGAAGGTTAGGAGTCCTTGAAAGCGTGAACCTGATCCAGATCACTCCGGGAGCCGGGGGCATGTATTGCGGGAACTGTTTCCGCGACAACGCCTTGGTGGCGGAGCTGCGTCGACAAGGCCATGACACGGTGATGGTGCCCTTGTACTTGCCGATGACGCTGGACGAGGCTCCCACCGTGGGCACCACGCCCACCTTCTTCGGTGGGATCAATGTCTTCCTTTCCCAGAAGTTGCCCTGGTACCGGAGCGCCCCGGCTTGGCTGCGTCAGGCCGTGGATGCGCCCTGGTTGCTGAAATGGGCCGCGGGCAAGACCGCTAAGACCCGGCCCCAGGATGTGGGTGAACTCACGGTTTCCATGCTGCGGGGTGAGGAGGGCTGCCAGACTCGCGAACTGGAGGACATGATCGCCTGGATGTCCCGGTTACCCCGACCCGATGCCGTCTATCTTTCCAATGCGCTGTTGCTGGGGTTTGCCCGCCGGTTGCGTTCTGGGTTGGGAACGAAGGTGATTAGTTTTCTCCAAAGCGAGGAATCCTTCCTCGATTCCCTGCCCGAACCGTTTCGTAGTGAATCCTGGCGACTGATGGCCGAGCGGGGTCGGGAACTCGACGGGTGGATCGCTCCGACCCGCTACTTCGCCGATCGCATGATCCTCCGGCTGGGTTTGTCGCCCGACCGGGTCCGCGTGGCCCAGAGCGGGATTTCCCTCGACGGCTACCGGGATCTCCCCAGCCGATCAGGGCAGGGTTTCCGCGGTTCCGTGCCCACGCTGGGATTCTTCGCCCGCATGTGCCCCGACAAGGGGTTGGATACCGTGGTGGACGCCTTCATTGAACTGCGGCGCCAGGAGCGATTCTCCCACTTGCGACTCAAGGTGGGTGGGGGCTGCGGGCCCAGCGATCAGCCCTTTGTGGACTCGTTGCGTCGTCGGTTGGTTGAGGCGGGATTGTCGGATGCGGCTTCGTTTCATCCCAATCTCTCCCGAGATGAGAAGGTAGCCTTCCTGGCCTCGGTGGATGTGCTTTCAGTGCCGTCCCGCTTCAGCGAGGCCTTCGGTTTGTTTGTCGTCGAAGCACTGGCTGCCGGAACACCGGTGGTCCAGCCCGATGTTTGTGGTTTTCGCGAGATCATCGAGGCGACGGGCGGTGGACGCCTGTGCTCGTCGAACACGTCATCGGCCCTGGCGGCCACCCTTGGCGAGTTGTTCGCGGATCCAGTGGAGCTGCGGCGGTTGGGCGACTGCGGTCGACAGGCGGTGGCCGAACGGTTCAGTGATGCCGCCATGGCCCGGGAGGTTCTGGATCAAACCCGTTTTCTCATCGCCGGTTCCCGAACGCCGCATTCGACCGGACCCGAATGATTTGCGCATTCATGCAAACCCCCTGATTTCCCCATGCCGTTCTACGAATTCCGAGCGACCCGACGTGTTGAGTTCAATGAAACCGACCTGGCCGGCATTGTCCATTTTTCCAACTTCTTCCGGTACATGGAGACGGTGGAAGGTGCTTTTTATCGGTCCTTTGGTCAGTCGGTGATCTTGAGGGGTACCGCCGAGCCGTTGGGATTACCGCGGGTCCATGCCGATTGTGATTACCTCAAACCGTTGCGTTTTGAGGATTTGGTCGAAATGCACCTGTTGGTGAAGGAGAAGCGTGAGAAGACGGTGACTTATCAAATTCGGTTTTGGCGCATCGAGCCGGGACCTGCTGAGGAAGTGGCCGTGGGCCATGTGACGGTGGTTTGTGTGGCCCGGGGCCCGGGTGGAGTGCTCAAGTCGCAACCCTTCCCCACCGATTTTGCCGCGCAATTGGAAGTCGCGCCGGCATCGGCTCTACGAGCGGCCCGGGCGTGAGGGTTTGGTGGCCCCTCCCCATTTTCAGACAGGCTCTGAGCCGGCTGGTCATTCTCCCGATTGCCGGCAGAGCGTCGTGAGGTCAGTGTGGACGGCGTGAAGCGATTGCTCGCGCTCCTGTTGTGTGTGTGGTGGGTGGGTTGTGGTGCTCAGCCGCAGGCCCCGGCTCCGGCTGCCCCGTCGGTGCAGAAGTCGTCCACCGCGTCGCCTTCGCCTACGGCGTCGGGTCCACCGGCTGAAGCCTCCGAGCCGGTGTTTCATCTGGCCAGCGCCCAGGTGAATTTGCCTCGGGTGAAGCTGTGGATCGGCTCCAAGGAAATTGTCTCGGAGTTGTGTCATACGGTGCCCCAAATCGCCACGGGCCTCATGCATCGCACGGCCATCGGGCCTGAAGAAACCATGCTCTTCGTCTTCGCTGGACCCCGGGACCGTTCCTTCTACATGAAGAACGTGCCCTTCGACATCGATGTGGCCTACATCGATCATGACGGAGTGATTCAGGAAATTGTTCGCCTCAAGGCCCAGGATGCCAAGGGGGTGCCGTCGAAATCCTCCCGCATCCAGTTTGTGCTGGAAGCGGCGCCAGACTACTTCACCCGCAATGGCTTCGGTCCGGGCACCCTCATCAGCACCGAGCGCGGCAGTCTCGCAGAGGTTTTGAGTCCGTTGGCTCAATTGAACTGAGTCTTCGCCGTCGAATCGCCGACACTTTCTTTCATGAGGATCGCCTTAGCGCAGCTCAACACCACGGTCGGGGACATCGCCGCCAACGAGAGGCTGGTCCTCGAGGCCTATCGGCGCGGCGTCGATGCGCAAGTCGATCTGGTGCTCACTCCGGAACTGTCCCTCACCGGTTATCCGCCACGCGACCTGCTCTTGAGAGAGGCCTTCATTCGGGCCAATCAGGCGGCCTTGGAACGCTTGGCTGCGGCCGTGGGTGATGTGGGGTTGATCGTCGGGTTTGTGGGTGAGAATCCCGCTCGCCCGGGGCGTCCGCTCACCAATGCGGCGGCCTTGCTCCACCGAGGCCAAGTGGTGGCTATCCGCACCAAGACACTCTTGCCGACGTACGATGTCTTCGACGAAGACCGCTACTTCGAGCCAGCCTCGGAGAACGCCGTCATCCATTGGGAGGGTCGTCGGCTGGGATTGACCATTTGCGAAGATATTTGGAATGACGCCGAGTTCGGGGTTCAACGGCGTTACCGGCCGGATCCGGCGGCCGCCTTGGTCGCTTCGGGTGCCGAGATTCTCATCAACCTGAGCGCTTCGCCCTGGCAGCTCGGCAAGGAACAACGCCGGTGCGGATTGCTGCGATCCTTGGCCCGCCGGCATCAGGTGCCGGTCGTGTACTGCAACCTGGTGGGTGGCAACGATGAGTTGGTGTTCGACGGTCGCAGTCTGGCCTTCAACGCCGAGGGTGGCTGCATTGCCGAGGCGAACCACTTTTCGGAGGATTTTGTGTTGGTCGACACGGATGCCGCTCTCGATCGGCCACTGGCTTCCGTCGCTGATGAGGCGCTGTTGCACGATGCACTGGTGCTGGGTACGCGTGATTATGTCCGAAAATGCGGTTTCAAATCGGTGGTGATGGGTCTTTCGGGCGGCATTGATTCGGCCTTGGTTGCAGCTTTGGCCGTGGATGCGCTGGGTGCCGAAAATGTCCGGGGTCTGGCCTTGCCGACCGAGTTTTCCAGCGCCGGGAGCATCGATGATGCGCGATCCTTGGCGGCCAACCTCGGGATTCGCTTCGATGTGGTGCCCATCCAGGGTTCTTTCGAAGCCCTCAAGCGTCAGATGGGGCCGCTGTTTGAAGGTCGGCCGGAAGACACCACCGAAGAGAATCTGCAGGCGAGGCTTCGGGGTGTGACCCTCATGGCCATGTCCAACAAGTTTGGATCGCTGCTCCTGACCACGGGCAACAAAAGTGAATTGGCCGTCGGCTATTGCACGCTGTACGGCGACATGTGCGGTGGGTTGGCCGTGATCAGCGATTTGCCCAAAACCTGGGTTTATCGCGTGGCCCGGTGGGTGAATCGTGACCGCGAACTCATTCCCGATTCGTCCATCACCAAGGCGCCCAGCGCCGAGTTGCGGCCCAATCAGACCGATCAGGACAGCCTGCCCCCCTACGACGTGTTGGATGCCATCCTCGAGGCTTATGTGGTCGAAGATCGTTCGGTGGCCGAGATCATCGCCTTGGGCTTCAGGGAGGCGGATGTCCGTCGAGTCGTTCGACTCATTGATTTATCCGAGTACAAACGCCGTCAGGCCGCTCCCGGACTCAAGGTCACATCCCGCGCCTTCGGAGTGGGTCGTCGTCAACCCGTGGCCCAGCGCTGGCGCGAGATCTGAACCTCGGAAAATGGGCTTCCGTGCGGGTTGGGTTTGGTAAAAAGGCAATCCATAGGCACTTCTGCATCCGGGAGAAGCGACCGGTTTTATTCCTGTTTTTGTTCCTAAGACACTTCCCGGCCGGGCGTTGTCAGTATGGAATGCCCGGCGTCCGCCATGAACCCGTCCACCACCTCCAACCAAACCGATGAGCGGGTGGAGTGGATCCGGGCTTCGATGGAGCGACACGAGGCGGAACTACTGCGCTATGCCCTTTCGCTGGTCGGTGATTTGCCTTCGGCCGAAGACCTCGTCCAAGACGCGTTCTTCAAGTTGTGCAAGCAGGAGCCCGGAACGTTGCGCGGACGTCTGGTGCCCTGGCTCTTCACGGTGGTCCGCAATCAGGCCATGGACCGTCATCGTCGCGAATCCCGTTGGCCTCGGGCGGCGGAGTCTGAAGCGTCCGAGGTGGCAGGAAATGGCCCGATTCCGTCGGCTTCCGTTCAGGCGCGGGACGATGTCCGCAACCTGATGTCCCTCATGACTTCCTTGCCGCCCAATCAGCGGGAGGTGGTCCGACTTAAATTCCAGAATCAGCTCAGTTACCGGGAGATCTCCCAACTCACCCGGTTGACCGAGACCAATGTTGGGTTCTTGTTGCACACGGCCTTGAAGACCCTTCGGCAACGCTTCGAGCACCTGGATAACCGCTCCGGTCAGCCTCCGACCTCATCGCCATGAAATCCTCTTCATCACCTGCGGATTGGACGCCTGATTCACCGGAATTGACCGACTTCGCCTTGAAGGACGGCCCGTACGAACAATCGGTCCCCGGTTGGGCCGAGCGCCGAGCCGCCGCCGAGAAAGTCGTGGCCCGTTCGGCTGCCTTGCGTGCCGAGGTGGGAGAGATTCGACGCTTGGCCGATAGCGTTGAAACGGATCTGGCGCAGGAAGCGATCCATCGTTTGAGCCTGGACCGTCGTCAGGCCGTTCTCGCTTATGCCCGCAATCCGGAGCGCGGATTGCCCCGGCGATTTGCTGAAGGACTGTATTCCAATGCGGACTCTCCCTGGCGCCGGTTCTGGTCGGTGCTCACTCGTCCGGCAATGGGGTTGGGTTTGGCTGCGGCGACCGCATTGAGCATTGCTTTGGCTCTCTGGAGTCCGTGGAAGTCTGCCTCCGTCCCTGCCGGTTCTGTCGCTGCCCACAGCACGGAGTCCAATGCGCCGGTTCGAATGCTCGAATCCACGCCTGAAGCGTCAAACCAGTTGGAGCAACCCTTGGGCGCTGAGGTGGCGACGGAAGCGGTGCCTGAAAGCCCGATTCAAGAAGATATCCAGCGCGGTGATCCTCAGCTTCGTTGGGATCATTCGGGTAGAAATCCTGTGGCGCTGGGCGCGCCGGTTTCGGGGGATGCGCCCGGTGGGACCACAGCGGCCTTGGCGCAGGCTCAGGGCTGGGCCGTGTCGGATTCGGCCCGCAGCAGCGATGTTGCGTCTTTTGCCCCCAAGGACTCGAAGGAATCCCCTCGATGGCTGGGCCAGGCCAAGGCCAAGGCCAGCCCTTTGGTGCCAAACGCGGTGGCTGCAGCTGAGACCCGCGAACCGGTTGCATCGTCAACGAAGTCGCCGTCACCGCGTCGTCAGGCTCAGACCACCCGAGAGATTCCCTTCCAGTCGGCAGCGACCTCTCCGCTGTCCACCTTCCCGCTGAAGCCAGGCAATACGAGTTACCCCCAGGTCCGAAAAGCCCTTCAAGAAGGGCAACTGCCATCACCCGATGCGGTCCGCCTCGACGAGTTGCTCAACTATTTTTCATACAACCAGCCGGCCCCTGCGGGATCGGATCCCGTATCGGCCCATGTCGAGGTGGCTGATTCTCCGTGGAGCCCCGATCACCGTCTGGTGAAAATCGGTGTTCAGGCTCGCCCAATGCGCCCTGTTGGACGTCCCGCAGCCAACATCGTCGTGCTGGTGAGTCTTAGTCCCGGCTCTGCGGCTCGGCTCTCGTGGGCTCAGCGGAGCCTGCAAACCCTCTTTGAGACCCTCAATGATCGGGATTCCGTGGCCTTGTTGCTCGACGGCCCTCGCGGAAGAGTGCTTCTGCCGCCGACCTCTGCGGGTGATCAAGACAGATTGTCCCGAAGCCTGGGCTTGTTGCGGGCCGAGGGTGCCCCGCGCGGGTTGGAAGGCTTGCGCAGGGCCTACGCGTTGGCCGCTCAGCATCTTGTCCGTGATGGCATCAACCGCGTGATTTGGATCCTCGACGGAGAATTCTCTGCCGAGGTTGGCACCCGGGAAGAGCTCGCGGCGCTCATTCGTGAGCAGACCGAATGGGGTGTGTTGCTGAGCGTTCTGGGTTTTGGCTCCGATACCGTGGCCGCCCCAAATGCCACCCCTTGGGTCCCCACGCCTTCTGGCGAGACCTACGCCTCGGTCGCCAGCCCGGCTGAAGCGCGCGCGGCCTTGCAGCGAGAATTGCTGCCGGATCCGACGACGGCGGCTGAGGACGTGACGGTGGATGTCCGGTTCAATCCCGATCGCGTCGATCGCTGGCGATTGCTCAGCCAAGAAAGTCGGGATCCTTCACCTAAACGCGCGGCTTCCAAAACCAACGCCGCAGCGCAAAAAGGGACTCCAATGGAGGCGGGCCAGTCGGTGACCGCCTTGTACGAAATCGTTCCCAATCGCTCGGGAAGCCGACCGGAATCGGCTGCTGACAAGGCGTCTGCAGCGGTCGCCAGTCCTTCGAACGACTTGCTCAGCCTTCAGGTGGGCTACCGGTCTCCGGCGGGTGGTGCGGTTCAGAATACGACCACCAACAAGCCGGCACGGAGCCTTCAAGTCGGTGTTCCAGATGTCCACCGGAGTGCGGATGCAGCGACGGCCGATTACAAGTTCGCCGCCGCGGTGGTGGGCTACGGGTTGCTGCTGAGGGATTCCCCCTACAAGGGTGACTTGACCTGGGAGAAGGTTCAGTCGCTGGCCGAGGAAGGGCAGGGCCCGGATCGAGAGGGATACCGGATGGAGTTCCTGCAGCTGGTTCGTCAGGCGCGGGCCTTGAATGATTCGGCATCGAATGCCGCCCCGCCAGCGGGCCAGATCAAATCTCGGCCTTGAGGGTCTTGAGCTGGTCTCGGACCTTTCGAAAGGCCGGTTCCTTGCGGACCGCGGCCAAGTCTGGATCTTTGAGCATCCAATCGAAGTCTCGGTAGCCCGCCTCGATGGCCCGGACCAGTTCATCGATGGCCGATTCCAAGTCACCGGCCAGAGACAGGCTGCAGGCCAGATTGAAGAGCACTTCCGGATCGCCGGGCCGGAGCGACTTGAGTTGGTGATCGACTCTCAGGCCGTCATTGATGCGCCCGCGCCGGGTGTAGTCATCGGCCAAGAGTTGGAGCGCCTCCACATACTGGGGGTCCTTTCCAACCAGCCCTTCGAGAAAACCGATCTCCACATCGAGATCCCGGGTTTCCCGCTTTCCCAACTTCTGTTGTTTGGCCTGCGACATCTGCCTCCAATCTCGAAAGCCGCTCATCATCCGTCAAGCGACAGTCACGGGAAACACCGGGATTGCCCTTGGGAGGTAAACGGTTCTGCAAAGCGGTTCTGCGGTTGCCGGTCTCGGGCTCCTGTCGGAACCTCCGGTCCGTATGTCCGAGGAATGGTTTGATGTGGTGGATGAGCAAAACCGGGTCATTGGCCAAGCGCCCCGCAGCGAGGTACACCGCCTGAAGCTGCGTCACCGGGCTGTTCATATCCTGGTCTTCAACCAGCGGGGTGAGCTGTTTCTTCAGCAGCGGGCGCTTTGGAAGGATGATTTTCCCGGAGTCTGGGATTCGTCCTCTTCGGGCCATGTCAGTGCCGGTGACGACATGGATGGCACGGCGCTCCGAGAGGTCGCCGAGGAACTGGGTGTAGAACTGACCCAGCCTCCTCGTCGAATCTTCGAATTGGATGCCACGGCATCCACGGGTTGGGAATTCTGCGGCGTGTATCGGGCCGATCACGAAGGCCCGTTCGTGCTCCAGCCATCGGAAATCCGTGGGGGAGGTTGGTTCACGATCGGTGCGATCTCCGAGTGGGTTGCGCAGCGTCCGGAAGATTTCGCCAGCGCATTCCGGGTGATTTGGGAGCGCCTGAGCTCTGAGATCCCAACCGCATCCTAGGTTTTTTTGGGAATCCAGTGTAGTCTGCGCTCACACCATGAAGTCGAATTCCCGCGGGGTCTTCTGGACCATCCTCGCCTCGTTTTTCGTCTCAGGCCTCGCCGGCCTGCTTTATCAGGTTGTCTGGACGAGGTATCTGGCCCTTTTCCTCGGAAGCACCAGCTACGCCGTGGTCGCGGTCCTCGCCGCCTTCATGGGTGGATTGGCTGCGGGCAACGCCCTGTTGGGCACGCGGGCCGATTCGCTCCGGAGACCGCTGTTCTTCTATGCCTGTCTGGAGGCCGGGATCGGACTCTTCGCGGTGTTTTTCCCCTGGTATTTCGAGACCGTCCGACAGGGTTTCCTGTCGGTTATCCGGACGGTCCATCCCGAGGGGACTCCGCGCCTGGCCCTGCAGTTCGGCTTCGCCGTGCTCATCATCCTCCTGCCGACCGTGCTGATGGGCGCGACGCTCCCGGTGCTCACCAAATACGTCACCCGTTCACTTTCGGAGCTCCGTGGCCGGGTGGCGGCGCTCTACTCGATCAACAGTGCGGGCGCAGTCGCCGGCATTCTGCTGGCCGACTGGTGGTGGATTCCCGCGCTGGGCCTCGAGGCAGTGGTGCAGTTGGGCGCGACGCTGAGCCTCGGCATCGCCTTGGTCGCGTACGTCTTAAGTTCCCGTAGCGGCGAGGGTCTCGATGAGCCAGTTCAGCCGGTTGCACGTTCCGCGACCGACGAGTCCTTCACGCCTTTGGAGTGCCGGGTGGCGCTGGTGGCCGCCGGCCTGTCCGGCTTCGTGGCCATGATCTATGAGGTGGCTTGGACCCGCCTGTTGGCCCTGGCGCTCGGGTCCAGCACTCACGCCTACTCGCTGATGCTGGCCACGTTCATCAGTGGCATCGCCGTCGGCAGTGCGCTGGTGTCCGCCTGGCGCCGGCGCTACGACACGCTCGTCGCCTTCGCTGTCGCCGAATGGGCGCTGGCCGGCACGCTGTTGGTCTCGATGTTTTTCTACGACCTCATTCCGTACGCCTTTGCCCATCTTGCCGACGTCATCGCCCGGCGGCCGGCGGCCTATCCGTTGTATGAACTGGTCCAGGTGCTTGTCTGTTTCAGTGTGCTCTTCGTGCCCGCCGTATGCCTGGGTATGACCCTGCCGTTGGCCAGCCGCGTGGTCACGGCCGACTTCCGTACGACCGGCGGATCGGTCGGTCGGGTGTTCGCCGTCAACACGGTGGGGACAGTGTTGGGGGCCGTTCTCACCGGTTTGGTCTTCCTGCCCGTCCTTGGGTTGGCATCGACCCTTGCTCTGGGCATCGGCATCAACGCACTCATCGGCTGGGTCACCCTGGCCTCCCGGCGTGGTGGCGTCACCAGGGCCCTGATCCAAGGGTTGGTGGCCACGGCCGTGCTGGTCGCTGTGGTCTCGCTCACGCTCGGCGAACGCTGGTCGCGCGCCTTCGTTCTGGGGCTCTGGCGCGACGTTCGTCCTCCGGCGAGTATCGCTGAATTCCGTCAACGCGCCGACATCTACAACCTGGCCTACCACCGTGACGGGGCCGGATCGACGGTTGCGATTCTGGCTGTCACCAACCGCGCGGGTCAGCCGAGCATCAGCCTCAAGGTCAACGGCAAGGCCGACGCCAGTTCCGGTGAGGACATGAGCACCCAGATTCTGGCCGGCCAATTGCCGATGTTGCTCCATCCTTCCGCCGAGAGAGTCCTCGTGGTCGGCGCGGGCAGCGGCGTGACGGTCGGCTCGATTCTGCAACATCCGACGGTGAAGGCCGTGGACTTGGTCGAGATTTCCCCGGAGGTGACCGAGGTCGCCCGTGAGCATTTTGCGCCCTTCAACCACGATGCCCTTCGCAATCCCCGGTGCCACACCCACATCGAGGACGCCAAGACTTTCCTCCAGACCACCCCAGAGTCCTTCGACATCATTGTCACCGAGCCGTCGAATCCCTGGATGGCGGGTGTCGCCGCCGTGTTCAGTCAGGAGTATTACCGGGACTGTCTTGCTCGCCTGAAGCCCGGTGGTCTCTGCGCCCAGTGGATCCAAGCCTATGAGACCGACGATGACACCTTCGCCACCGTCGTGGCCACCTTCGGTTCGGTGTTCCCGCATCTGAGCCTCTGGCAGACCTCCACCAGCGACCTACTCCTCATCGGGGCCGCCCAACCCTACCGTCCCGACTTGCAGGCCATGGCCCGCCGCCTGGCCGATCCGTCCGTCGCGGCCGACCTCGGGCGCATTGAGATCACCCGGCCCGTCAATGTGCTGGCGTTGCAAATGCTGGCCTTCGGGGATGCGTTCTTTTTGGCCCCGGACGGCACGACGATCCACAGCGATTTTCATCCGGTACTCGAGTATCGGGCCCAGCAGGCCTTTTTCGTCCGAGGCATGGCCATGGTGCCTTATCGGCTCAACGAGGTTCAGCGCCCCCGGCCGCGGACGCTCCTCGGGGAACACCTGGCGCGTTCTCCGCTGACGGCCGAAGATTGCCGAGCCTTGGCCCGGCAATTCGCCAAGATCGGCATTCCTCAACTCCCAGTTTTCCGCTCCGTCTTGCGTCGTTGGCAGGAACTTCAACCGAAAGATCCAACGGTGCTCCGGTTGCTTTCCACCTACGCCATCCAGAATCCTGCGCCGGACGGCGAGGTGGCCTCGCTGGTCAGCCACCCGTCCTTCTCCAATGAAGAGCAATTGGGCGATCTGAACCTCATGCGCCAGTTGGCCGACCTGCTCTTGCTGCAGCACCGCACTCGGCGCTCGGCTTTCCATTTGCCCGATTCGGTCCGGTTGGAGGTGTTTCTGGGAGTGCTCACCCAATTGGATCCTGCCCGTCAGCGAATACACCGCATGCGGTTGGCTGAGGTGAGCTGGGATCGGGGTAATGATGCCCGCGCCCGGGTGCTCTTCGAGGAAGCCCTTGATCTGGATGAAAAGCGGTTTGGGCCGTTGGATTTCTCGGAGGATCCGGGGTGCCCGGCGGGCATGATGGCCCGATTGATCGATGCCGACCTGAGAGCGGGCGATCTCAAGGGTGCCTTGGAGAAAGTCCTTCGCTTCCGCCGGTTGGGCTATATTCGTCCGGAAAGAATGACTGGAGATGAAGTCCTTCAGATGCTGGCTCGCCGGGTCATAGTCACCGCTCAATCTTCCCTCTAGCCATGAGGTCGAGCCTGCCAGCGTCTCATCCGCTCCTGCGCCGTCTTTGTCACCCGCGCTCGACATTGGGCGCGACTGGGGTTTTCTTGAAGGCTTGTCCGCGTGGCGGGGCCCGCGGAACCCGATGACCGAGTTCCTGCAACAACTGCTCAATGGAGTGCTCCTGGGGGCTATATACGCCCTCATCGCCCTGGGGTACACCATGGTTTATGGCGTGCTCCGCTTCATCAATTTCGCCCACAGCGATGTGTTCATGTTGGGAGCGTTTGTCGCCTGGTATTCGGTAGAGAAACTCGGGTTGCCCACCCAGTCGATCGGCGGTGGGTTGGCGGCCTTGTTGTTGTCGATGTCGGTGTGCGCCGTCTTGGGGGTGGTCATTGAAAAGCTCGCGTACAAGCCGTTGCGTCAGCGATCCACCCTTACGGTGCTCATCACCGCCATCGGCGTTTCGTTGCTCATCCAGAACGTGGCGCAGAACTCTCGGCTCGGTTTCGGGCCTAACCCCAAGGCCTTTCCGGCTCTCTTTCCCTCCCAGCAGCTCCACTTCGGCACCTTGACCGTCTCGACCCATCAGTTGGTGGTGTTGGCAGTCGCCCTGAGTCTTCTGGGGTTGCTCTACTGGATCGTGCATCACACACGCATCGGCACGGCCATGCGTGCCTTGTCCTTCAATGCCACAGCCGCCTCGTTGGTGGGCATCAACAATGACCGGATCATTTCCTTCACCTTTGGACTGGGTTCAGCCTTGGCCGGAGCGGGCGGGGTTCTCTATGCGATGAACTACCCCAGCATCGATCCGCTGATGGGCACCTTGCCGGGCCTCAAGGCCTTCGTGGCTGCGGTGCTGGGCGGCATCGGCAACCTGCCGGGAGCGGCACTGGGTGGGTTGCTCATTGGTTTGGTGGAGACCTTCGTGTCGGGAACGCGGCTCTCGACCTTCCGCGATGCCATCGCCTTCGGCATCCTCATCGCCATCCTGCTGTTCCGGCCCGCCGGTCTGCTGGGCAAACTCAAGGTGGAGAAGGTCTGAGCATGGCGTTTCCCATCGCCCAACGCTGGTTGCTGGCAGCCTTGATTCTGGCAGGAGTGGCCTCGGCGGTTTCCGGCTCGATCGACCCCTACTTTCTGGACGTGGTGATGGGCGTGGGTGTCAGCGTGGTGCTGGCCTCCAGCCTCAATCTCATCAATGGCTTCACGGGCCAATTTTCTCTCGGTCACGCCGGTTTCATGGCCTTGGGTGCCTACACCTCGGCCATGTTGTCCACGGTGGTGGCGCCGCGATTGGGTTGGAGCCCGGCTCTCCTGCAATGGGTCTTTTTTCCGTTCAGCCTCCTGGTGGGCGGATTGCTCGCTGCGGCGGCGGGCCTTGCGGTGGGGGCTCCCTCGCTGCGGCTCAAGGGCGACTATCTGGCCATCGTGACGCTGGGCTTCGGCGAGATCATTCGTGTCATTCTCCAGAATGTGGATGCGGTGGGTGGAGCCCGCGGCCTGACCGGCGTGCCAACCCACACCAATCTCTTTTGGACCTTCGGATCAGCGGCGCTGACCGTGTACACGGTGTGGGCGTTGCTCAATTCCACCCATGGGCGCGGATTTCTGGCGGTGGCCGATGATGAAGTGGCGGCCGAGGCCATGGGCCTGGACACAACCCGCTACAAGATCACGGCCTTCGGCATCGGATCCTTCTTTGCGGGAATCGCGGGCGGCTTGTACGCGCACCTCAAGGGGTATCTCAACCCGGGCGGATTCTCCTTCGAAAAGAGCATCGAAATCGTGGTGATGGTCATCCTCGGAGGCATGGGTCGCCATGCAGGCGTTGTCTTCGCGGCCATCTTGTTGACCTTGCTGCCGGAGGGTCTTCGCGAATTGGGCAGTCGCTCGGTTCCCAATCCTTTTGGAGGAGCGGCCTGGTCGCTCGAGTGGATCAAGGACATGCGGATGATCCTCTACTCACTGCTCTTGATCCTCTTGATGCTCATGCGCCCACAGGGCCTGTTCCATCGGGGTGAACGTCGGAGGCAGCGCACATGAGCACTTCCTTGCTGCAACTGACCGACGTGACCATCCGCTTTGGCGGCCTGACGGCGGTCTCTTCGGTCACGGCCGACGTGAGGGAAGGGGAGTTGGCCGGGCTCATCGGTCCCAACGGTGCCGGCAAGACCACCCTCTTTAACCTCATCACCGGCGTGTATCAGCCCACCGAAGGGCGCATTGAGTTTGCGGGCACGGACACCGCCGGTGCGAAGCCATTCCACCTCACCGAACGTGGGATCGCCCGGACCTTTCAGAACATCCGGCTCTTTCCGAGCTTGTCGGTCTCAGACAATGTTCGGGTGGCCTTTCACCGACATCTGGAGCACCGGACTTGGGAGTCCTGGTTGCGCAGTCGCCGCTTTCATGCGGAGGAAGCCGACTTGCAGGACCGCACTCGCGAGTTGCTGGGTATCTTCAATTTGGAGCGTGTCCAGGATGCTCCGGCCAAGAGCCTCTCGTATGGTGACCAGCGTCGTCTGGAAATTGTTCGGGCCTTGGCCACGGGGCCGCGACTGCTCTTGCTCGATGAACCTGCCGCCGGAATGAACCCATCCGAAAAAGACGAGTTGATGCGCTTGATCCGCTTCGTGCGAGACCGCTTCCGCCTGGCGGTGTTGCTCGTCGAGCACGACATGAAGGTGGTCATGGGTATTTGCGAGCGCATTCATGTTCTGGAATACGGCCGGAAAATCGCCGAGGGATCGCCGGCGGAGATTCGTGCGGATCCCAAAGTCATCGCCGCCTACTTGGGTGACTGAAAACCAGAGCCAAACCCTCTCCTTTTTCCGCCGTGCTAGAAGTCCAAAACCTGAGCGTCCAATACGGTGCCATCACCGCCCTCCACGGTATTTCGTTGAGCGTGCCGGCCCGGGGTATCGTGACCCTCATTGGTGGCAACGGTGCGGGCAAAACCACGACGCTTCGGGCCATTTCGGGCATGGTGAAACCCAGTTCGGGCCGGATCCTTTTTGACGGTCAGGACATCACGGGGA
Source organism: Akkermansia muciniphila (assembly GCA_945861075.1). Classification (GTDB taxonomy): domain Bacteria; phylum Verrucomicrobiota; class Verrucomicrobiia; order Limisphaerales; family UBA9464; genus SXXZ01. The sequence continues at coordinate 13,104 of CAMATE010000003.1, read as the reverse complement.
TGGCGCCCCATGAAATCGTGCGGAGGGGTCTGGCCCATTCTCCGGAGGGTCGGTTGGTCTTCGCCAACCTCACGGTGATGGAGAACCTCCGCATGGGGGCGTACTTGCAGCGGGATAACCAATGGATCACCGCGGAACTCGACCATGTCTTCGGCATGTTCCCGCGGCTGAAGGAACGCCGCGATCAGGCTGCTGGAACCCTTTCCGGAGGAGAGCAGCAAATGTTGGCCATTGGGCGCGCGCTCATGAGTCGTCCGCGATTCTTGATGCTCGATGAGCCGTCCTTGGGCATTGCTCCACTCTTGGTGAAGGAAATCTTCGCCCGTCTGGTGGAACTCAACCGTGAGCGGTCGCTGCCTATTTTGCTCGTAGAGCAGAACGCTCACTTGGCCTTGGAGGTGAGCTCATTTGGCTACGTGCTGGAAACCGGCCGTGTCCTTCTGGCCGACAGTTCGACGGCTCTCCGTGACAGTCCTGAAGTCCGTAGTGCCTACCTGGGCGGTTGATGCCAGCTTGCGTGCCGGATGCGTGCGGTCGTGACGACATGCCCGACATGCGCCGTGGGGTCCAACCCATTCCTGAATTTTACTAAATCGAGGGCCTGAATTCGTGAGCCAGAAATCCTCATTGCCTGAGCAGGTAACCTGCTGTGTCGGTGGTTCCGTTTGGATCGAATTACATTTGTAAAACATTTCTGAAACCCTCGTTACATTCTCGGCGTCTGGCCGCTTGAATGGGGGGGTATTCGAGTGCCGGTTTCAGTAGGAAAAACCCAGCGGGATCCTTCTTGCTGAGCAGGTTGCTGGTTCTTGGTTTTTGCTTATGGGTGAGCGTTGGATCGCTGAGCGCTCTGGACCGGCAGTTCTGGGATGGCGGGAAGGTTCCGCGAAACCCAGTTCAAGGACCGTGGCGACTGGAGGACGCGTTCCCCACCTTGGAATCCATTCCGGGTATTCTCGGTTTTGCGGTTCCTCCGGGAGAGACCAACCGCATTATCTTGGTCGGCATGGGCGGCATCGCCTTCGAGGTTTCGCTGTCCAGTGCTCCGAAAAGCCGCTTGTTTTTGGATCTCTCGGAACGGGTTTTCTTTGAGCAAGAATCCGGCCTTCTGGGAATGGCTTTCCATCCGCAGTTCCAGACCAATGGATGGGTCTTTGTCTATTATTCCTCCAAGGAAGGGGCTGGCGGACTGACGCAGTCTTTCAATCGGTTGTCGCGCTTCACCGTCCCACCCGGTGGCAATGGACTCCCGGACCCGGCATCCGAGGTGGTTTTGTTCCATCAGGAAGACCCGGGTCCCAACCACAACGCGGGATGTTTGGCCTTTGGACCCGACGGCTATTTATATCTGTCCGTCGGAGATGGGAGTTTGAGTGCCAACCGCGTGGCTCAACGCCTCGATGCCGGATTTTTTGGAGGCATCCTGAGGATCGACGTGGATCGACGGCCGGGAAATCTCCCGCCGAATCCCGGGTTCGGTGTCAACCCGGCTGCTTACTCCATTCCCGCCGACAACCCGTTTGTCGGCATTCGGCAATACGTCGTCGGGAACCAGAGGATCTGGAACGGCGCCAATCCCGCATCCCTGCGCACCGAGTTCTATGCGTTGGGCATGCGCAATCCGTGGCAGTTCAGCTTCGATTCCAAGACGGGTGAATTGTGGTGCAACGACGTGGGCTTTGGTTCGCGTGAAGAGGTCAACCGAATCCGTCCCGGGGCCAACTACGGATGGCCTTGGTGGGAAGGAACCATCTCGGTTGCCAATCCGCCGGTCGAAGGAATGACTTCTCCTGAGTTCGAGTACAGCCACTTTTCCGGCCGCACAGCCATCACGGGAAGCCGTTTCTACCGGGGAACATTCTATCCCGAACTGGATGGCACTTACCTCTTCGCGGATTGGTCCGGAGACATTGCGGTGCTGCGACCCGGCCAATCGGGTGAAGCCGAGGTCACCTGGATCGCCAACTTGCCGGGTGTGATATCCTTTGGTGCTGACCCTCGGGATGGATCGGTGTTGATGACTTCCGGTTCAGGGCGGATTTTCCGCTTGGTTCACCGCCCGGTGTTGGGGGAGGTCTGGCCCGAGCGGTTGTCGGAGACCGGCTTGTTCGAAAATGTTCAATCCCTGACGCCTCGCCCTGGATTGGTTCCCTACGAGATCAATGCCCCCTTCTGGTCCGATTACGCCCTCAAGCGTCGTTGGTTTGCCCTCCCGGGCGACGACTCGACCATGACTTTCCGTCGTGAGGGACCGTGGAGCTTCCCGATGGGGACGATCTGGGTGAAGCACTTTGACCGTCCGTATTATCGTCCAAAAACCCTGCTTTTCCCCATGGAAACCCGGATCCTCATCCAGACCACCAACGGTGTGTCTGGGGCCAGCTACCGGTGGAATGATGAGGGGACCGACGCGGATCTGGTTCCGGACGACGGGGCCAATGCCATGTTCTATGCTTGGACCCCAACCGAGTTGGTTACCCAGAACTGGCGGTTTCCGGCGCGGAACGAATGCTTGTCCTGCCACAATTCGGCCAATGGCGGGCCTGCAGGCTTCAACACGGCCCAACTCAATCGCGTCGTTCGTCACGGGGTGCAGATACTCTCCCAACTGAATGACTGGTCGGCGGCTGGCTACTTTTCGACACCATTGGTTCGTACCCATCAAATGCCGGCTCTGGTCGCTCCATCCGACGAAACCCAGACGTTGGAGCGTCGGGTGAGAGCCTATTTGGATTCCAACTGCGCCTCCTGTCACCAGCCGGGCGGATTGACCCGGATGCCTTGGGATGCCCGCATCGGCACCGCCTTGGATCAGATGGGGTTGATTGGAGTCCGATCGTCCGCTTCCGGACTGGGCAGTGGGGATTATTTGATCGATCCGGGTCACCCCGAGAACTCGTCCCTCTTTCTCCGGATCTCCACCTTGGGAGCCCTCCACATGCCCCCGTTGGGCTCCTCCGAGATTCAGCGGGAAGGTGTGGATTTGCTGCGGCGCTGGATCGTGGATGAGTTGCCGGGTCGTCAGGGCTACACCCAATGGGCGACGCAGTGGATGCCGGAGCCTTGGGAGAGCTTGCGTTTGCAGGCCATGGATCCGGACGGCGACGGATTGGATAATTTCACCGAGTACTTGCTGCGCGAGGGCCCGCTGAATCCGAAGCGTCTTTGGAAACCATCCCTCCTTCGGGAGGGTACCCAATATGTTCTGCGGTTTCCCCGATGGGCGGGCCGGCGATTCGAGGTGCAGTGGGCTTCGGATATGACGCCGACGGCGCAGTGGAGCCGGTTGGAGGTGGAGGAAAATGATCCACGGGCAAAATCCGTCGATTCCGAGGCATCCATTCCGCTGCCCGACGGGCCGACTCGTTTTTACCGGGTGACTGTGGCCGGCGAGTGACGGGCCAATGAGCGGCGGAGTCGTTGACCGACACGGTTGACCCACATCCTCCCTTTGGAGCATTGTGATGGCTCATCCCCTTCATGAACCCGCGCCGGATTTCAGCCTCACGATCAACCGCCTTCACGCTCATTGAGCTGCTGGTGGTGATCGCCATCATCGCTATCTTGGCGGGTATGCTCCTGCCGGCGCTGGCTCGGGCTCGATCCACGGCTATCAAGACCTTATGCAGCAGCAATCAGCGGCAATGGGGGATCGCGGTGAACCTCTATGCCAATGACAATGAGGACCGGTTTCCCGACAACACTGACGGAACCGGGCTGAGTTGGCTGGGATCCAGTGCCCGGAACTTCACGGACAAGTACCTGATGAAGAATGCGGCCCCAAAGTCGCGGAACGACCGCAAGGCGGCCAATCACGTTCTCTTTTGCCCAACCGATCAATGGAACCGACAGGCCGACGCCTGGAGCTACGGAGCGAACAGCAGCCGGCCTGTTTTCATTGGGTATTTCTTTCTCCCAGGCCGCGTGGATGGTGCCTGGGATTACAACTCCGACGGTTTGGGTGACTGGCATTACCGCAAGAAGATGGGTGGCGAGTTTTCCGCCGCTCCCATCCTCATCGACCGCCTTCAGGGACATGGGGCCCACTCCACCAACATGTGGAACCCCGGGATCAAGTGGATGATGGTCGAGAACGGACGCCTCACCAAGACAGCCAACCATGCCGGCCAGCGTGGGATTCCCGATGGAGGCAACTTTCTCTTCGAGGACGGCCATGTCCAATGGATCTCGTCCCGCAACGTGACATTGGGATCGAGCCAAAGTCAGTGGCAGTGCTTCTACGGGATTAAAATCCCCTGAGTCCCCGACCCTTGCTCCTTTGGGTCCGGCTCAGCGCACCGCCAATCGGTAGCAGGCGGCCTCGCGGTCGTTGCGCAACAGTAGGAGGTCTCCGGCCAGAGCGATGGGGTTCCACGTCTTGTCGTCGAAGACCTTCAGTCGGGCCAATTCACCCGGGCCTTCGGGGGTGGGGCGCAAGAGCAGCAGTTCGCCTTGTTCGGCCATGAGCAAATACACGTCGCCCACCAGCAGTCCTTGACCATGACCGTGCCGGCCCTCCTTCCAACGCTGTGAGCCGTCCTTCGCGTCCAGGCAGGCCAGGATTCCATCATCCAACCCATACAGAAACCCGTCGCGGAAGTAGGGGTTGGAAAACTTGGCCTTCATGCGTTTCGAAGTCCAAACCGGTCGAGCCGCGAGTGTGCCTGACGGGTTCTTCGAAATCTCCAACAGCTCCGCTCCCACCCCATAACCCGCGCTCAAAAACACGCGGTTGGAGGAAACTTGAACCGGGTTGGCCACGAGAGGGAAGTGGATGCCGAAGGGCCGGTTCCAGAGCACCTGAGCCGTCACGGGATCGTGGGAGCTGATCTCACGATGGTTAAACTGCAGAATCTGGGGCACTCCGGCCAATTCGGTCAGGTAAGGCGAACTGTATTGCGCCGAGGAAGAACCTCCCGAGGCCAAGAGTTGCCCGGACTCCAAATGCCACATGAGCAACGAGCGTCCGTCTCGCCCTCCGGCGCTAACGATAACTCGATTGGAAATCACCAATGGAGAGCCCGAAAGGCCCCATTCCGGCATGCCTGCTTGGGCGAAATCCAAAATATTGGTGCCCCAAAGCCGCTGGCCCGTTCGCAAATCCAGAACCTGAAGCCAACCCCGCGCTCCGAGGGTGACGACACGCCCTGGAGCCATCGTGGGCGAACTGCGGGGGCCTTCTCCGGCAATCGGGGTGAAATAACGGGCTGGATTACCGGTTTTCCAAACAATATTACCGTTAACGATATGTCGGGCTACGACACACTCCTCCTCACCGTATTGTTCCTGAGTCACCGCCAGATCGCCCACCACCGAAAATCCCGACCATGCGCCTCCGACCGACTGCCGCCACAGCAAGTGGGGTGGAAACTGGGCCCAATTGGTTTGGAATGCGGGTCCGTCAACGATACCGTTGCGATTCAATCCCAGAAATTGAGGGTAATCACCGGCTAAACGCGTGGTGGAGTTGGAACGTGCGACCGACGCTGAAGCGGCGCCCGTGGGGTTGGCCAAGCTCCCGATGGAGCTTCCCGTTGAGTTTCCGACCGAGCTGCCGTTGGGGGATGGCGGTGAGGGTTGCGCCCAGCGGGTTTCGACGATGGGGATCAGGTCGCCGGTCACACCGCGGATGCGTAAGGTCAGGCGAGCCAATCCTGCCAGCAGCGCGATCCCGGCGATTCCGGCCAAGCGCAAGGTCCACCGGGCCCGTGACAGGAAAAGCCACCAAAAGAGCAGCAATCCGGCGGCGCCACCCGCGATACCCAGGCAAATGAGGTTGCGTCGCTGAAAGGGAAACTCCCCGATCGATTGAACCACCCCCATGGCCAAGACCATCACCCCCAAAATCACCCCAGCCGGCCACCAGCGAATCCCCGTGGGTCTGGAGTCGGGATGGGGCTGCGACGCGTCGTTCGGCATGCCGTCAGTCTTCCTGCCCATCGAATCCGGGCAAGCGCTTTGGGGCTGTGGATTTCGAATCCGGCCAGTAGGCCGTTGCCGGGAAATTGTTGGGTGTCGCTGATCTCGGCTGTGCTCGATTTTGGGAGGCTCAGAGTGTCGGATGCTGGGATTCCAGCCAGCTTCGGAGACTCCGTTGGAGTCGATATTCCAGACGGGCTGGGTCTGAAAATAGATATAAATAGAGTAAGACTATTCTTTTGATGGTTTAATGTAATTTTGTAACGATTCCGGTTGTCTGAGACTTAAACGACAGTTGAGTCGCCTCAGGCCTTCGAATGTCTGCCTGCGCGTTCAAACCCATGGGTGTCCCTTCTTCCCGACCGAAGGGGGAGACGCATCGTGCGTGCGCGTGGACAATTTGGGTGCTTCGCCTCGTTCGCCGGCTGATCTTTTCGGTCTTGGTTCCGGCTCTGATTCTGTTTCAGGGCGCGATCCGACTCACCGCAGGCGATCCGGTGGCGCGCTGGGTTGCAGATGATTGGGCGGGCGGAAGCGCTCACTGGGTGGACCGGGTCGGAGGAAAGATCGCGGCTGCCTATGGAAGTCCGATCAAAGCCACCAGCCAATTTGGTGGCAGTGCCTCCTCCGGGGGAATCGTTTTCGACGGCGTCGATGACTACTTCGAAGTCACGTCGGCCAACAACCCGATCGCCGGACAGAAAACCGTCACGATTGTCGCACTCTTCAAAGCCACCCAAGGTGCAACCGGCAGTGACGGCAATCACTGGCAATATCCGGGGCCCATCAACGCGGAAGCCCCCGGCGCCCCGAATGATTTCGGCCTAACCATCGGCACCGACGGCTTGGCTCGTGCGTTTTTCAATGGAGCGATCTCGACCCCGTCTGCGGTGAATGTAGTCGATGGCGCGATTCATACGATGATGCTGACCTGGTCGGACTCAGACGTGGGTGACCAGACAGCCCGGTTCTATGTCGATGGCGTCTTGAAAGGCAGCTTGGTGAGCGATGGAGGATCGGGGATTGTCGCCAACTTGATTCGGTTTGGCCGAGAACGGGAAACCTCGAATCGCTGGTTTCGGGGAACCATTGGCGAGCTGCGCTTTTACACCACCCTCGAAGATCCCGTCCTCGTCCATGCTTCTATGTCCAACGTGCCCCCGACTTTAGGGTTCGTCGCAGAAAGTGCTGGGGGCGAGGTGACTCGAATCGGCGGCTCAACCATTCATACCTTTCGGCAGAGTGGGAGTTTTGTGCCGGCGGTATCCGGGGCTGTGGAGGTTTTGGTGGTAGGCAGCGGCGGGGGTGGTGGCAGTGGCGGTGGCGGCGCCGGTGGAGTTGTTTATCAAAACAGTTTCTCGGTGACGGCCGCTCAATCGGTCACGGTCACTGTCGGAGCGGGAGGAGCCGGGGGAACGTTGAACGGCACGGTTCTCGCCGGCGCTAACGGAGGCTCCTCGAGCTTTGGTTCGTTGATGGCGTTCGGTGGCGGTGGCGGTGGCGCATTTCGGGGAGCGGGTTTATCTGGTGCGTCGAGTGGTGGCACCGGCGGCGATACCTCCGCGGCCTCCGGAGCGGCGACCCAAGGGTTTCGGGGAGCCGATGGTGCGGCCAACGATGGTTATGTTGCCGGCGGAGGCGGTGGTGGCGCAGGTGGAGTGGGCACTCGTGGACTTTGGGGAGCCGATGGTTATGGCTACGCCACCGCTTCCTCACCCGGTGGTAACGGCGGCTCGGGTGTCAGCCATTCCATTTCAGGGAGTTCAATCTTCTACGGCGGAGGTGGTGGTGGTGGTGCCAACAACAATACGGGATTTCCGACCACGTTCGGGGGTAATGGAGGTGCAGGTGGAGGCGGAGCGGGCGCTCGTTCAAACTGGGCTCAGGGTGCGGCCGGGACGCCGAACTCCGGCGGTGGTGGCGGTGGTGGTGATCCGGAGGGATTGGGTGGGGCGGGGGGATCGGGAGTGGTCATTGTCCGCTACAGCGCAACGTCATCGGCTCGCTCGCTCATTGTCACGGGTTCTGCCACCCAGACGGTTTTTCCGGCGATTTCTGGTTCTGTCAGCGGAACCGACCCCGATCCGAACACCACGCTGGTGTATGGAATCCAAGGCGGCGCGGCGACCGCCACCGCAGGCCAAGTGGCCAAGACGGGCTCCTTTGGAACCCTGACCCTCAACACCGCGACCGGAGCCTACTCGTTTGCGCCCTCGGCGGCAGGTATCAACCCACTCCTAATCTCTGCATCGGAGGTCTACACACTCACTGTGTCGGACGGGGTAGCGATGGCTAGCGGAGCTCTTTCCGTCCAGATCGATGTGCCGTTGTCGACCCAACTAGCCGTGGCGACGCAGCCATCAGGCGTGGTCAGCGGTGTGCTGATGGCCACGCCGCCGGTAGTTGAAATTCGTGATAGCCAGGGGAACCGGACTGCCAGCACAGGAGCTGTCACGGTGTCCATCGATTCCGGCACTGGCGGTGCCTTGAGTGGTGCTTTGACCGTCAATGCCATCAACGGCTTTGCTACTTTCGCTGACCTAACGATGACGGGTGTCCTCAACAATCCTTACCGGCTAAGGTTCAGCAGCGGCTACAAGGCTTCGTCCACTGGAGGTGCGGTGGAGTGGGCCTACGTGATTCCAAATGGTCGAGGCGCGGGACGGAGCCTGCTGGCAATTGATATGCGGCAATTCGCCGGATCGGGAATCAATCCGAATCAGGTAACGACGATCCAGTTGCTAGACATCTACAGCGGTGCCGCCGCCTTGATCGGGGCTGACTCCACGTGGGCACAATTCGAGATTCAGTCCGCCTTGTCGAACGTAGCTACCAGTTCCTATTCAAGGCTGACATTTGTTGGTGGGCAGTACTACTCGATCCGGGCCGACTTCTCGTTTGCTTCGCTGTACAGCTCGGCTTTCAGTTCATGGTTCACCGTTCAAATGCCACCGACCCTTGCTGCCGTGGGTGTTTCCGGAACCGAAGACACCTCTCTCACCTTCTCATCCGGCATATTTTCACCGTTCTACACCGACCCGGAAGGGGTTGCGATGAGCAGCATCCAGATCGTATCCCTGCCAGAGACGGGAGTCTTGAGTTTGGCCGGCTCCGCGGTAAGTGCCGCCCAAGTGATCCCGGTGGCCCAGTTGGGTTCTTTGACTTATACGCCAGCGGCCAATGAATATGGAGCCAAGACCTTCAGCGTGAAGGCGTTCGATGGATCTGCTTGGTCGGCTGAGGCTACGGTCACCATGACATTGGCTCCGGTGAACGACTCCCCGGTGGCCGGAAACGCGGCGTTGACCTCGATCGCGGAAGATGTGGCTCTGGCGGATAATCCGGGTACGGCGGTTTTGGAGCTTGCGAACGCCGGTTCAGACGTTGACGCCGGTGCCCTCAAGGGCATCGCGATCACGTCGATTGATGCTAGCAACGGTTCTTGGCAATACACCATCGACGGGGGGGGGAACTGGAGTTCGTTGTCCGGCGTAAGCACGGCTTCGGCTCGATTGCTCAAAGGGGATGAACTTCATCGTGTGCGGTTTTTGCCGAACCCTGATTTCAATGGCACAGCCACCATTCAATACCGCGCCTGGGATCAGGTCAGTGGAGTCGATGCCTCCTTGGTGGATGTGACATCGATCGACGGGCGAGCGTGGGCTTTGGTGGCTTATGGAGCCGATGCCAGCCTGGGAGGGTTCCTGAATGCCGCCACGGGAACCTTTTCATCGGTGGTGCGTTCAGGTTCCGCGGTGCTGCCAGCCCTCAGTCTCCTGAAGAGCAGTTCCGAGTTGGCCATGTCTTGGACCGTTGCCGGTGGAGGCTTTCCGGTGGGGGGTATCGCTTCCTACAAACATGCTGTCGCATTTGCTCTGCCCAATGCGTCGGGCATGAGCTTTGACGGATCGGCCACGAGCCCTCCGATATTCTCCCAAGGCAACCTCCTGAATTCATTCGCGGTTGGCAGCACGCATCCAGACCAATCATTAGTCACAGTGCGAACACTGATCGGAACACCGGACATGCCCGCTCAGATGTACCTGAGAAACAAGAGTTTCGGGGCCGGTTACGGTGGGGTGTATGGGTTGGTCGTAAACAATGGGAGCAACCCGCAACTCGATTACGGACAGTTTCCGGATAATCAGACTTTCAAGGCCCTCTACCTCGATCATGGAACGGGGAACGAAAAGAAAACAGGGCTCGTGATGGGAGGCGCCGGAGGAGCCCAGAACAGCTATGTGCCTTCCTCCATGGCCCTCTGGGCGCGGTTGAGTGCTGCTCAGGTCTTGGCGTTGGCAGGGTCCCAAGTCGGCGGCTCTGGACACTACCCGTTGGTCAATATTGGAACCACGTATCTCGACATCGATGCGAGCGCTTCCTACTCGATCAACGCCGCGACCGCGACCCTCACCGTCACCCCCGTCAACGACGCGCCTCAAGTGACGATAACAGGCTCGGACACAGCGATCTTGAATGCATCGACCCTGAAAGCCTCAACAGGAGCCACTGCTGACGGGGTTTACTCACTCTTTTTCAACGGCACATCCGTTCCGGTTTATTGCTTGATGAACGATGCCCTCGGGGGAGGGTGGATGTTGGCCATGAAAGGCGCCAACACCGGCTCCACCTTCAATTATTCTTCAAGCTACTGGACGACGGCAAACACCCTCAACACCGCTGCCACTCGTCGGAATGACACATTTAACGAAGACGCCAAGTTCGAAGTCTTCAACTCCATGCCGGCCAGCGAAATCCTGGTGATCTTTCCCGAGGCCACGGCCGGTGGGGCGATCACGGGACAATCTTATGGATTTGTTTGGAAGGAATCCATGCCGACGCCGGCCAACACGACCGCTTATACTGGAAGGCCAACTCAAGGGAATTACACCGGTAAAACTCTGCGAGAACTCTTCGCTGGGGAAGAGAAGATCTTCATCCGAGACGCGGTTGCGACGACTCCCTATCGGGCGGCCGGAGCCGGGGTGTTTTCCACCCAGACCGACGTGCGTTTTTTTGGCTTCAACTACGTGAGCACTGTCGGCAACAACCGTGTTCGATTCGGTTTTGGTTGGAACGAAAACGGAGGCGGTCTTTTTCCCAACGGCAACGAGGGGTCCAACGATGTCAGCGGTGGCTTGGGAATGGACCGAGTTAATTGGTCGGCCGGCGACTACATTGGTTGCTGCCAGAACTCAACGGGTTTGAATCGCTCATTGAAGTTTGAAGTGTATGTCCGAGGCCCCACCTCAGCATCCATGTTGACGGAAGATGTGGCTGGGAACGTCATCTTCGAATCTCCGCTGATTCAAGATACGGACAGTGCCTCCCTGACGGTGACGCTGTCGGCTTCGGATGGCGTGATCACCGGAAATCCCGGCACCGGTATCACTCTTGGGGGCTCGAGCATTGCCCGCACGTTCGTTGGCTCGGTGGCCAATCTGAACTCCTATTTTGCGACGGCTGGTAGCGTGACCTATTTGGGGGCTGCCAATAACTCTTCTGATCGCACACTGACCGTCAGCGCGTTTGACGGGACTTCGACCGTATCGGCTTCGCGAGTGCTGCGTTTTGTCCCGGTGAATGACGCGCCAGTCGCGACGGCGCAAACGGTGACGACCCTTGAAGACACGGCGAAGCTCGTCACGTTAGCGGGTACGGATGTGGAAGGGTCGACGCTCACCTATGCTGTGGTGACGCAGCCGACAAAGGGCGTCTTGAGTGGCACGCCGCCGAACCTGACTTATACGCCGAATGCGAATGCGAACGGGAGCGACTCCTTCACCTTCAAAGCGAATGACGGTGCAGCGGATTCCTCGGTGGCGACGGTGTCGGTTTCCATCACCCCGGTGAATGATGTTCCTGTGGCGACGGCGCAGACGGTGACGACGGATGAAGATACGGCGAAGCCGATCACACTGTCGGGCACGGATGTGGAGGGTTCAGCATTGACCTACGCGGTGGTGACGCCGCCGACGAAGGGGATGTTGAGTGGAATCGCACCGAACCTGACCTACACACCGAATGCGAATATGAACGGCAGTGATTCCTTCACTTTCCGGGTGAACGACGGCGCAGTGAATTCTGGTGTGGCGACGGTTTCCATCACGGTGAATGCGGTGAATGACGCTCCGGTGGTTTCTGAGATCTCGACGACCTACGATGCATTTACGGGCTTTGTGGAGGGTCCCGCGCTCCAGTCTGCCGCCAGTCGATGGCAATACCTGGGAGGCAGCGTGTCGGGTTTGACCTTGTTGACCAGTTGGAAGACCGGCGGCAACGAGGTGATTTCCGGCATCCCACAATGGGACGGATATTCGGGACATTTGAATAACTATCCTTTTGTGCAGAGGGTGAGTTCTGCCCGGTCGCCGGTCGCTGCGGGGACGTTGGTGATCCATCCCGCCAATACGGACGCTTCAGTTCGAGCGGTGGCGGTGGGCTGGAAGAACACTGCCAACCAAACCGTTTCGGTGAATTTTGGGGTCACCCTTCGGATGCCCTATTCATCAGCCAACGGGATTGATTATTTCATCCAGCGGGGTTTGGCGGGGTCAGCGCGTTACCTGCTCCTGCGTTCGGGAAGTTTAGTGAGCGGTGGTTCCGTCGCATTGGCCTCAAGCGGTCTCGTGGAAATGCAGCCTGGCGAGATGCTTTATCTGGTCGTCGATTCGAAAGGTGATTTTGTCTACGACCACACCGAACTGAGCCAGTTCACCGTGTCCGTCATTCAAGGTCTCGTCCTGGATGCGATTGCCGAAGATGTGGGATCGGCAGCAAACCCCGGCACGTCCGTGGCTGCATTGACCAGTGGGGGTTCGGATGTCGATGTAGGTGCTTTGAAGGGCATTGCTGTGACATCGGTCGATCTGGCCAATGGCCTCTGGCAGTATACGACTGACGGCGGCGGTGTTTGGAGTTCACTGGCCGGGGTGACTTCCCTTTCAGGGCGGCTGCTCAAGAGTGATGAACAGCATCGGGTTCGGTTTGTTCCAAACTCCAATTTCAATGGGACTGCGACGATCCAATATCGGATGTGGGATCAGGTGAGCGGTGTGGACGGCGCATTGGTGGATTTGACGTTGGTGGGAGGCGGGAGTTGGGCCCTGGTGGCCTATGGAGCCAATGCCAGTTTGGGCGGGGCTTTGACCGCAGCCGCTGGCAGTTTCTCTCCATCGGTGCGTA
>CAMATE010000002.1 GCA_945861075.1 Akkermansia muciniphila | reverse complement strand
TGCGTCGCCGGGGTAACCTGGTGTACGAAGGTGTTTCGCTCACCCTCAAGCGCTTCCAAGACGAGGTGAACGAAGTTCGCTCGGGCATGGAGTGCGGTGTGCGCCTCGATGGTTTCGACGACTATCAGGAGGGCGACCTCATCGAGTGCTACTCGGTGGAGAAGATCGCCGCCAAACTCGAATAATCGCAAGCCGTGCCCTCCCATGTTCCACCGGCCCCGAGTCGGCGTTTGCAGCGTGTCACCGAGCTTCTGAAGCGGGAAGTCAGCGAGTTGCTGCGACGTGAACTGAATGTCCAAGAAGTGGGGTTGCTGTCGGTCAATGAGGTCAAGGTTGCCCCTGATCTGAAGACGGCCACCGTGTTCGTTGGCTTCGTGGGCAACCGCCAGCAGCGGTCGGCAGCCTCTGACAAGCTCGGCCAACGCGCCAAGCACATCCAGATGATGCTCGGCTCCCAGTTGAGCATGAAGTGGACTCCGGTCCTCAACTTCTTGCTCGATGAGTCCGTCGAGAAGGGGAATCGGGTGTTGGCCATTCTCGAAAGTCTTGATCAAGGTCAGAAGCCCGGTGCCTGAGCCTTGGTAAACCCTGTCCCCGAGCCATGCCTTCCTCTGAAATGCCCAAGGCGGTGGAGAATATCCTGGCCGCCATTGATGCTGCGCAATCCATCCTCGTGGTCGGTCACATCCGGCCGGATGGCGACTGCATCGGCAGTCAGGTGGGGTTGGCCATGGCGCTGGAAGGGGCTGGCAAAGAGGTCACGGTTTGGAATCAGGATCCGGTTCCCGACAAGCTTCGTTTTCTCGATCCGGACAAGCGGGTCCGTAAGCCCTGTGCGGGCCGTCAATTTGATCTGGTGATCGCCACCGACTGTGCGGCTCTCGATCGCATGGGCCGGATCACTGATTTCCTCGCGGAGGATGTCACGTTGGTCAACATCGACCACCACGCCTCCAACACCCGCTACGGCAAGCTCAATTGGGTTTCCCCGCGGGAACCGAGCACCGGCGAATTGATCTTCGACCTCTGCAAGTGGGCCGGTTGGAAGGTGACGCAGCCGATGGCTGATTGTCTGTTCACCGCGGTCAGCACCGATACGGGCAGCTTCCAGTACCCCAGCACCACTCCGGACACCCTTCGCACAGCCGCCGAGTTGGTGGAACGCGGAGCAGGTTTGGGTCGCATTTGTCAGGAGGTCTACCAGAGCTACCCCATGACACGGGTTCGCCTCTTGCGTCACGTCTACACACAATTCCGGCTTTCGGATGGCGGTCAGACGGCCTACTTCTGGCTCAAAAAGCGGGATTACGCCCGCGCTGGAGCGTCCACCGAAGAAAGCGAAGGTCTCATTGATCATATCCGGGCCATCGATGGCGTGGTGGTGGCCATGGTCTTCGAGGAAGTGAGCGACGAAGTGACCCGGGTGAGTTGGCGTTCCAAGTCGGCCCGCGTCGATGTGGCTGCCATTGCCCAACGATTCGGTGGTGGCGGACACAAGGCGGCGGCGGGTGCTCGCATCGAGGGGCGGCCCTTGGGGGTTCAGAGGCGGGTCCTCAATGAGGTCCGCAAATCCCTCAAGGCTTCGGCCTGAGCGAGGGTTGCCGCGTAGAGATCGTCGCCTGAGCGCATTCTTCCGTCCTGATTTTCAAGTTTCCGATGGCCATTCCCACTCTCTCGCCCCTCGATGGGGCTCTATTGGTCGACAAGCCTGCGACATGGACCTCCCATGACGTGGTCGCCAAATTGCGCAACCACTTCCGCCTGCCCAAGGTGGGTCACTGTGGAACGCTGGATCCAATGGCCACGGGCCTGCTCATTCTGGTGCTGGGCAAGGCGACCAAATATTCGGAGCGCCTGATGTCTTCGGACAAGGTGTACGAGGGCGTCATGCGGTTGGGTGAAACAACCGATTCCTACGACGCCGACGGAGAACTGGTGGACTCCATGCCGGTGCCCCCGCTGTCGTTGAACGATTTGAACGAAGCGGCGGTTGCCTTCACCGGAGACATCCTTCAGACCCCGCCCATGGTTAGTGCGGTCAAGATCGGTGGCACCCCTCTTTACAAGTTGGCCCGCAAGGGACAAGAGGTCGCCCGTGTGCCTCGACCCATCCATGTGTACACCTATCGGTTCGACGACTACGAAGAACCGTTTGCGTATTTCCGGGTGAGTTGCACCAAGGGGACCTACATCCGGAGCTTGGCTCATGATCTTGGTCAGAAGTTGGCCTGCGGAGCCCACCTCACTCGGTTGCGCCGCGTCACCAGCGGTCGCTTCGATGTGGCCGATGCCGCGCCGCTTTCGGAAATCCTGCAGTGGGATTTGCCCATGCTCGAAAAGCGCATCATCCCCTTCCTGAAGCTCAAATCCTACGAGTAGGCTTGCAGCCGGAGGGGTGGCTCCAGAATCCTCTGAGGCCATGCCCTCCGATGGTTCTCCAGCCTCCGTGGAAACCCGCGCCGCTCCGGATTCCCGGCGGCTCTGGATCTTCCGTGGATTGGCCGTTTTGGCGCCGGTGCTGGCGTTGTTGGGTGCCGAACTGACGTTGAGGGCTCTGGGACATTACAGGCCCACCGCCTTCTGGTTGGAGGCCGGTGAGGGAATGCTCCGGGCCAATCCGGCTTTTGGTGCTCCGTATGTCGGCGAGACTTTGGCGCGAATGCCCCGGCCGCTGAAGATCCGTGAGAAGAAGGAAACGGGTACGCTGCGGGTCCTGGTCTTGGGTGAATCCGCGGCCTTGGGGGATCCCGAACCGGGATTTGGCATGCCGCGCTTTCTCCAGGCGCAATTGGAGTCGCGATTTCCGGGGCGCAAGGTCGAGGTTCTCAACGCGGCGATCACGGCCTTGAATTCCCATGCGCTGCGCCGCATTGCCGCGGATTCTGCGCGGTTGGGAGCCGACGTTTGGGTGGTTTATCCCGGCAACAACGAGGTTCACGGCCCCTTTGGTCCGGCAAGCAATCCACTGGGCAAGGCTCCGTCGCTGGCCGTGGTTCGCGCCGGTTTGTTGCTGCGCAGCACGGCTTTGGGCCAGTGGATTTTCCGGATCCAGGAGGGACAGGGCGATGGCATGTCGCTGGCCCCACGCTGGGCTGGGCTCGAGACCTTTTCCAAGAATCACATCGCCGCCGATGACCCGCGTTTGGAAGCCGTGCGTGAGGCTTACCGACGCAACCTGACCGACTTGGTGCGCTTCGGTGTCGAGTCCGGGGCGCAGGTGCTGCTGGGAACCATGGCCGTGAACCTCCCGGATTGTCCGCCGTTTGGGTCGGTGCCCATCGAGGGTTCAGGTGCTTTGCTCAACGACTGGAAAGCCTTGTCGGACCATGCCCGCTCTCAGGATGCGGCCGGTGACTGGGCTGGAGCGGTCGAAAACTGGAGCAAGGCTGTGGCCCTCGTGCCGCGCCATGCGGAGAGCCGTTTCCAATTGGGTTTGGCGCGACTCAACGCCGGGGACATGGCTCGAGGAACCGCCGATCTCGAGGCGGCCCGCGATCTGGACACGCTGCGGTTTCGTGCCGATTCCCGCATCGTGGCCATCACCCGTGAGGTGGCGGCCGCGGCGGCTTCGACTCAGGTGCTGCTGGTGGATGCGGCAGCCCAACTCAAAGGGGAAGATCCGCAACGTCCTCCGGGTGCGGACCTCTTCTTCGAGCACGTCCACTTGAGGCCCGAAGGCAATGATCGGTTGGCCCGTTTGTTCACCCAGGCCTTGGTGGGGCGGTTGCCCGAACCTGGCGCTGCAAAGCCCCCGGTTGTGGCTGCTGAGGCATTGTGCCGCACGCGTCTGGGTTGGAATCCGCATGCCGAGGTTCGTTTGTGGACGCAAATCCGGTCGTTGTGCCAGAAGCCGCCGTTTTCGCTGCAAAGCCACCGGGAGGCGCGGGACCGATTCTTGGACGACCGGTTGGCCGAGGCCAATGGTGGAGCCCGAAAAGTGGGTTTGGGTGCATCCATTCAGGGAGTCGAGGCCGTATTGACGAAGCATCCCAATGATTGGCAACTGGCCGAACAGTCGGCCCGGCTGCTGCGTCAGGGGCGACGTTGGACCAATGCGGTTGAGGCCTGGAATCGGGTCGTTGAGGGGGCTCCGGATCATGTGGTGGCCTGGCATTTCCTCGGCGAGGCTCAGGCTCAAGTGGGTGCTCGTAGCGCGGCGGTCGAATCCCAGTCGCGCGCCTTGGCGCTGCGTCCGGATTTTGTCGAGGCAGCTTTGGCGCTGGGGCAGTTGTATGGCGAATTGGGTCGGTTCCCGGAGTCGATCGCGGTCTTCGACCAAAGCCTCAAACGGGATCCGAAAAATTTGGAGGCGCTCATCAACAAGGCAGTGACGCTGGAAGCCATGGGTCGTCGGAATGAATCGGTGCCCTTGTTGTCGCGGGCCATGACCGAGCATTCCCAGTCGACACTGCCGTGCGTCCGATTGGGCGAATTGCTGTCGAGTCGCAAGGAATACCCCGCGGCCGTTGCGGCCTTCGAAGAAGCCGTTCGTCGTGAGCCTTCCAATCTGGTGATCTTGCAGCGATTGGCCGGAGAACTGGGGCGGGCCGATCGCCCGACTCAGGCTGAGGCGGTCCTGCGTCGTGCCGCTCAGTTGGATCCTTTGAATGCGTCCGTTCGCACGGATCTGGGTGTGGCCTTGGCTCGGCAGACTCGCTTCGCCGATGCCATCGTGGAGTTCGAGGCGGCCTTGCGCGCTCAACCGGGCAATGCCTCGGCTCGAACTTATTTGGAGCGGGCCCGCAGCATGCTTTCCACCGCACCGCAAACTTCCAACACCCGCAAACGCTGATGTGGTCCCTCCTTCGAGATTTTGCCCGATTCCTCGGTCGGGAGAAAAAATGGTGGCTCGCGCCTCTGATCCTGATCCTGCTGTTGATTGGGGCGGTGGTGGTCTTTTCGTCCAGCTCGGCGGTCGCGCCCTTTTTGTACCCCTTCCTCTGAACCGCGGATCCACGGCTCACCATGCGATACGTCCTCGGCATCTCGGGCTTGTACCACGACTCGGCCGCAGCCCTCTTGGGTGATGGACGGATTCTGGCGGCGGTGCAGGAGGAACGATTGTCGCGTCGCAAGAATGATGCGCGGTTTCCAGAACGTTCCATTCGGTCCTGTCTGGATCAGGCGGGTATCACCGCCCGCGATTTGGAAGCCGTGGCCTTCTACGAGAAACCCATCCTGAAGTTCAGCCGGACTTTGGAGGTGTTTTTGGGTTGGGCCCCTCGGGGAGGTCGCGCTTTTGCCCGGGCTATTCCGGATTGGTTGGGCGGACGCTTGGACCTTCGTGGACGCATCCGATCCGCGCTGCCCGGGCTGCGGTCTGAGTGCCCGATCCTCTTCACCACCCATCATGAGGCGCATGCGGCCAGTGCGTTCCTTGCGTCGCCCTTTCCTGAGGCGGCCATCTTGACGGTGGATGGCGTCGGAGAATGGGCCACCACCGCCATCGCCCGAGGATCCGGTGCCCAAATTGAGCCCTTGGAGGAGATCCATTTTCCCCATTCGCTGGGGCTTTTGTACTCGGCGTTCACCGCCTACTGCGGATTCCGCGTCAACTCCGGCGAGTACAAGCTCATGGGCCTGGCACCGTATGGCGAGCCATGCTGGGTGGAGACCCTTTTGGAAGAGGTGATTTCCCTGCATGAGGACGGTTCCTTCCGGCTCAATTTGGAGTACTTGGATCCACTGGCCGAGGATCACCTGACGAATGCGCGTTTTCATGACCGGTTCGGTGGGCCGCCCCGTCGTCCGGATGAGCCTCTGGAAAAACGCCATCTCGACTTGGCGCGATCCATCCAAGGGGTGACCGAACGGGCCCTTTTGGGACTGGCCCGACGCGCCCACAAACAAACCGGCTCGGCCCACTTGTGTCTGGCCGGTGGGGTGGCCCTGAACTGCGTGGCCAATGGTCGGATTCTGCGGGAGGGGCCGTTTGAGAAACTTTGGATCCAGCCCGCTGCCGGCGACGCCGGGGCTGCCCTGGGTGCCGCCTTGGCAGCCTGGTATGGGCCGCTGGAACGCGGTGGCTTGGCCGCTCCGCGAACCCCGACCGCCTCCGACTCCATGGGCGGGGGATTCCTGGGGCCAGAAGAATCTCCGGAAGCGGTGGAGGCTTCCTTGAAACGTTTGGACGCGGTCTGGGAACGACTGGACGCGGAGGCGTTGCCGGAGCGCGTTGTTGACGCGTTGATCGCCGGCAAGGTGGTGGGATGGGTTCAAGGGCGCATGGAATTTGGTCCGCGCGCGCTGGGGCACCGCTCCATTCTGGGGGATCCGCGCAGCCCCGACATGCAGTCGCGCATGAACTTGAAGGTGAAGTTTCGCGAATCGTTTCGGCCCTTTGCCCCGGCCGTGCTGGCCGAGAGGTCGGTGGAATTCTTCGGACTCTCAGGCGAGTCGCCCTACATGTTGTTGGTGGCTCCGGTGGCCGATGCCCAACGCATTCCCGTGGCCCGCGAGGCCGAGGGCTTGGATCGTCTGAAGCAGGTGCGTTCGACCCTGCCGGCGGTGACCCATGTGGACGGATCGGCCAGGGTCCAGACGGTGGATGCGGAGCGCAACCCGCAGTTCCATGCCTTGCTGAAGCGGTTCGAGGCGAGGACCGGTTGCCCGGTGCTCATCAACACTTCTTTCAATGTGCGGGGGGAACCGGTGGTGGGCTCCGCAGAGGATGCCTATCGGTGCTTCATCAATTCCCAGATCGATGTGCTCGCCGTCGGTCCTTGCTATTTGGAACGTGAACGGCAACCGCATGCCGCATTGCCGCGCAGCTTCGAAGCCATCCCGGACTGACCATGAGCCGACCCGAAACCGTCAGAAGCTTTCGCGACCGATTCGCCATCGGCGCGTCGCTCATTCCTCCGGTGGCTCTGCTCATGATCGCCAATCGGGCTGGTTGGGTTCCGGGCTCGCCTCGGGTTTATCTTACGGTCATGCCCGTGGCGGTGGGATTGGGCATGTTGTTTCCGACGCTTTTTGAGCCCTGGCACCGAGGGTTTTCTCGGATGCGATCCTGGCTGGGTGGGCGGCTGGTGTTCCTGCTGTTGCTGGGAGTGTATGGAATTGCGGTGGTGCCACTGGCCTTCCTGATGCGCCTGTTCGGCAAGCGTCCGCTGGACGTGTCGCGTTCGGGATCGAGTTGGGTTCAATCCAAAGGCTACGGATCCTTGCGCGATCCGTTCTGAACTGTCTCCTCGGATCCGTTCTTTCTGAGCCTCGACAGAATCCGATCGGCTGTTGAAAGATTGCACGTCGCCTATGAAGACCTCCCTCACTCTGGCCGTGGCGTATGCCGCCTTGGCTTCCGCCCCCGTTCTCCTGGCTCATGACACGGGATCTAAGCCCCACGACCACGGACCGTCCGCGGTGCCCGTGACCTTTCAGGTCGAGAAGAAGGGTCCGGTGAAGGCGCCCGCAGCCCAGGCCAAGTCGGCCGTGTCGCATGTCAGCGGTCAGGGTTTCTGGAAATTCGCCCCGGTCACCAACGCGATGCCCGTGCCGGTCGAAGCTCAATCCTTCGTGAAGGGTGCTCACGGCACACTCATCGTGGATAGCGAGCGCGATGTGGTGTACTGGGGCCTCGAGAAGGTGGGTTGGGTGGGTTTCAGCGATCGTCTCAAGACCTCCTGGGTGGTGAAGGGTGATCCGTCCATCGCCTCGGGCAACTTGCACGGGGCCGACCTCTTCCCGCGCAAGGGCCAGCTCCCGCTGGTGGTCGCGGCCGACAATGTCGAGGGCGAGATCCTCTTGTCCGACACGACCTTCCGCACGGTGGAAAAGCTCAAGATCCCCGATGGTGGTCCTTACGCCGACAAGAAGGGCTGGGCTCCGACCGACGCAGCGTTCGCCGGCGACAAGACCTTGTGGGTGACCGACGGCTACGGTCGTCACTGGTTCATGGATGCCGATGCCAAGCCCATGAAGTACCGGGGCAATTTCTACGGTGGCGACAGCATGAGCCAGACGCCGCACGGCATCACCTTTGATCCGAAGCGCAACGAGCTCTATGTCTCGGCCCGGCCGGAGGCTCAGGTCCACGAGTGGTCGCCCAAGACCCGCAAGGCTCTGGCTGTCCATCAGTTGCCCAAGGGCAGTGCCGCCTGCGACACTGATCTCTGGGGCGATTACCTCCTGGTGCCCTGCCTCACCGGCCCGAACAACACCCCGGGCCCCATTTACATCATCAACCTCAAGACCAAGGCCGTGGTCAGCACCATCAAGCCCAAGGAAGACCTTGGCTACGGATACGCCCAGCACATGCATGACGCCTGCTGGTATGTCGTCGGCAAGGGTCGCAGCGCCAAGGTGTACATCCTCTTCACCGCCTGGAACCCGGGTGGCGTGGGCGCTTTGGAGATGGTGAACATCCAGGACTAAACGGTCCTGATTCCAACGATCCCGCGGATTCCTTCAGACCATGCGCGCCTACCACGACTTGCTCCGGTTGGTTCTCGATCAGGGAACCTTCAAGCCGGACCGAACCGGCACGGGCACGTATTCGGTCTTCGGGGCGCAGACGCGCTTCCGGTTGTCGGAGGGGTTTCCGCTGATCACGACCAAGAAGGTCCACTTCAAGAGTGTCGCCTACGAGTTGCTCTGGTTCCTCCGGGGCGACACCAACGTGCGCTGGCTGCAGGAGCACGGGGTGAGCATTTGGAACGAGTGGGCCGATGCGGATGGTAATTTGGGGCGCGTGTACGGTGCCCAATGGACCGATTGGCGGAGTGCCGACGGCCGTTCGATTCATCAAATCGATCAGGTGGTCGCCCAAATTCGCAAGAACCCGGATAGCCGCCGGCTCATCGTCAGCGCCTGGAATCCCTCCGAAGTGGATTCCATGGCGCTGCCGCCGTGCCACACGCTCTTCCAGTTCTACGTCAGCGAGGGGAAGCTCAGTTGTCAGTTGTACCAGCGCAGTGCCGATTTGTTCCTGGGTGTGCCCTTCAACATCGCCAGCTATGCACTCCTGACCCACATGGTGGCTCAGGTCGCCGGGTTGAAGGTGGGCGATTTCGTGCACACCTTCGGTGATCTTCACCTCTACTCGAATCACCTCGAACAGGTGAAGGAGCAGTTGGCCCGCGAGCCGCGTCCGCTGCCGACGTTGACCCTGAATCCGCAACGCAAAGAGCTCCGCGAGTTCGTCTACGAAGACTTTGTTTTGTCGGGCTATGATCCGTATCCGGCCATCAAGGCACCCGTTGCGGTCTGAGCGGTGTTCCCCATTGAATAGACCATTGCTCGCGTGGGGACCGCAGACGAGGCGGACGGGTCGGACGGGGCCTCTTGGATTTGTTTGGTTTCAGTGTTGTTGAACCTTTCCCATGAATCTTGAACTCAAGGACCGGGTGGTGCTCATCACCGGTGGCGCGGCGGGCATTGGCGAGGCCACGGTACGGGCCTTCGCGGCCGAAGGGGCGATCGTGTGGTTTGCCGACCGGAACGCCGACCGAGGTCGGGCGTTGGCGGCCGAGGTGCCTCGATCGGTCTTCGCCGAAGGAGACTTGGCCGACCCCATCTTCTGCTCGGAACTTGTTTCTTCCGTGTTGCGGGAGGCGGGACGTCTGGACGTGCTCGTCAACAATGCGGGCGTCAATGACAGCGTTTCCCTGAGCGGGTCTCCGACCGACTTCATGGCCTCGTTACGTCGCAATTTGTTGCACGTCTTCGCCTTGGCTCACCACGCGCAGGAGGCCTTGTGCCAGTCGCGTGGGTGCATCCTGAACCTCAGTTCCAAGGTGGCGGAGACGGGGCAGGGCGGGACCTCCGGGTATGCCGCTGCCAAGGGAGCCGTCAACGCATTGACCCGGGAATGGGCCGTGGCCCTCGCACCGCATGGAGTTCGGGTCAATGCTGTCATTCCGGCCGAATGCGACACCGATCAGTACCAGCGTTGGTTTGCCGCGCAGCCGGATCCGCAGGCGGCTCGCGCCACCATTGAGCGGATGGTGCCTTTGGGGCGTCGATTGACCACGCCGGCTGAGATGGCTGCGATGCTCGTCTTTCTGGCGTCCCCTCGGGCGAGCCATATCACGGGGCAGTGGATCCATGTCGATGGCGGTTACACCCACCTCGACCGGGCTATGACCGGCGGCCACCCGGGATGGTGAGTCTCTTCGAGATCTTGCACGAGGACGCAGACCTCCTGGTCTTGCGCAAACCGGCGGGCTTGGTCTGTCATCCGACCAAAGGGGACGAGTATTCGAGCCTGGTCAGTCGGGTTCGCATCCACTTGGGATTCGAGCCCCACATGATCCACCGCCTCGACCGGGAGACGGGCGGGGTGATGGTCTTCACCAAGACAGACGAGGCTGGAGCGGAGTTGCGGGCCTTGTGGGCGGCGGGGTTGGTCACCAAGGAGTACGTCGCTCTGGTCCACGGTCGCATGCCTCTGGGAGACGGCGCCTTGGACGCGCCTCTGGGCCGCGATGTTTCCAGCGCGGTGGCCATCAAGGATTGCGTCCGGTCCGATGGGGCTTCCGCCCGGACTCGTTGGCGCTGCGAGAGACACTTCGAGCGACCCGACGGGGTGTATTCGTGGGTTCGGGTCTGGTTGGACACCGGCCGGAAGCATCAAATCCGCATCCACCTCTCGCACCTCGGCTACCCGATCGTGGGCGACAAAGTCTACGGGTTGGATGAGCGGATTTACCTCGATTTTGTGGTGGGTCAGCTCACGGAGTCACAGCAGCAACGCCTTCAAGTTCCGTTCCACGCCCTCCATGCCGAGCGGCTGTGGTTTCCGTGGAAGGGTTCAGAATGCGGTTTCGTGGCCGCACCCGAATCGTGGTTTTTGGAGTTTGCCGCCGGCCAGCAGGTGCCTTGGTTTGCAGATCCGTTTGCTCCGACGCCGGAGTCGCGCGCCGCACGTTCTGAAACGTCTTCAGCGGGCCCGGGCTCGTTCTTCCCAGGAGGAAATTCCCAAGACGGGTAGAGCGAAGGCAAAGGCTGCATCGCGCTCTGGGGTATCCGCCCGGCGGAACACTTCGTAAATCGGCTTGCGGCGTTCCGGAGTGGCCACCGAACCGGGAGTATGCGTCCACAGCCCGAGACGCAGTCCGCCTTCTTGGGCGTGGTCCACGTGGCGGTGGAGGATGAAGGCGTCGATGCCAGTCTCGGCGGCAACTTGATGCCACGCGTAACAGTAGGCCGCCGCTTGCACGGTCTCGCCATCCGGGCCGTCAGGCGTGTGGAAGCCTTGCTCACTCAAGATCACGCGGCGATTGCGTCCCTGAAACTGCAGCGCGGGTTGGCTGAGGAAAGCACCGAGGGCCGGCAGGTTCCGGAAGGTAATCCGAGGGGTGGTTTTCCAATCGGGTTGGGCACTGGAATCCCGCCAGGAGCGCGGGTTGAAGAGGTCTTCAGGGTAGGGGTGGTAAGCGAGGTGCCAGTCGTAATCGCCGCCCGAACGGGCCTTTTGGGCGAACGCTTCGAGGAACGGCCGCCCTGGGAAGACCTGTCCCTGCTTCCCGCCGGGGTAGGCGATGTTCCAATGATGTTCGAGGGAGAGGAACACACGCCCGTTCTTGGAATGCTTGCGGACGGCCTGATGGGTCAGTCGGACGGTGCGTTCATAGTCGATGGCAAACGCATCGGAGGAGCTGAGTCCGAGGTTGGACCAGAACCAGTGCGAATTGACCTCGTTGCCCACGATCCAGTTCCAGACCCGGCCGTGACGGCCGTCGGGCCGGTTCCACCGTTCGGCCAGAAACTCGATGGAGGCCTCGTACCAAGCCCGTCCCTCGGGCGTCACCGTGTTGAAGGCCGATAAGTGGTTCGGGCAATTCGTGCTGTACCCCGGATGGAGAAGGATGCGGCGCAGGTCGGGGTCGGCGCTCTCGTAATTGAGCAAGATCAGCGACACCACAATACCGCGTTCGGACAAGGTCCGGATTTGGTGGTCCATGGCCGCGACGTATCCCCGCTGGAAGCGGTAGGTCTGTCCCTGGCGGGTGAGCCCGGGATTGTTCGTGTCGCCCCGTGGATCCACCAGTTGGGCCCAATTGAAATTGAGCGCGGCATGACGGATGCCCAAGGCGATCGCGTCGTCCACCATTTGCACCTGAAGCCCCTTCTTGGACGCAGGTTGCGGATAAGATTCCGGATTGGCGGCTCCGAGCGCATTCCAGCCGAGGCCGCAGAGCGCCGTGATGAGGATGAGCATCACCGGCCAACGATTCGGCCCACTCATGTGGCCGGTCGGAGGCGCTTGATGAGCACCTTGGATTTGCGGCCGCTGGCGTCGTAGCGCTCCCGTCGAGAGGGCGGCAAATCGTCCGGACTGCCCTCGATGAACCCTCCCTTGGAAATGAAATAGGTGAAGGCTTGGGTGCTGAGGGTGATGAGTTCGGCCAATCCCTGTTCCCGGGCCCTGGCTTCCACGAAATGGATGAGCTTGGAGCCGATGCCCATGTTTTCATGGCTGGGAGCCACGTACAGGAAGGCCAGCTCCCCTTTGTTCTGCTCCGGATAGTGGTGCAAGGCCACACAGGCCACCGGGTTCCGGTCGATTTCGTACAAGTAGTAGTCGCTGACTTGTTTTTCAATCGAGGTCCGGGACCGCTTGACCAATTCCTCGGAAGCGACGGAATTCTTGGTGAGGTTGAGCAGGGCCCGGATGTCTTTTTTCAGGGCGCGCCGGATCTGAGTGTACTCGTTGGCGTACACCAGCGTGCCGATGCCCTCATTGCTGAATACCTCGGCCAAGAGACCTTCATCCACCTCGCCGTTGATGATGTGCACACGAGGCACTCCCGCTTCACAGGCGGCCACGGCCTGGCGGGCCTTGGAAATCAAATTGATGGGCCAGTCTGACGGCGTCGGGCTGAGCATTTGCTTGAGTTCGCCGACGATGATCTGCCGGATCAATTGTCCACCGCGGGTGAGCCCGTCCACCGTAGTGAGGAAAATGAGCTTGGTCGCCTTGAGTTGCTCGGCTAGGGCGAAGGCGATGGTGTCGGAATTCACCCGGTAGGTCTTTCCGTCACCGTCGAAACCCAAAGGCGGAATGACAGGCACGATGCCTTGTGTCAGCAGGCTCTGGAGCATCTCGACATCGATTCGTTCCACCTTGCCGGTGAACTGATGATCGACGCCGCCCACAATGCCCAGCGGGTGGGCGATGACCGCATTGGTGGACACAGCACGGAGATCGTTGGCCGACAATCCCTCCAGGATTTCATGGGTCAGTCGATTGGCCGCATTGAGGGAGAGTTGGAGGGTTTCCGCATCCGTGATGCCGGTGCCGTCGAGGTTGGAGGCCTTGACCCCGCGTTCCACTGCCATCGCCGCGATTTGCTTGGCCGCTCCATGCACCAGGAGGATCCGGATGTTCAGCGAGCGTAGGACCGCGATATCCAGCAGGAGGTTGGGAAAATTGTCGTCGGTGACGATGGATCCATCGATGGCCAGGACGAAGACCTTTTCCCGGAAGCGCGGAATGTAGCGGAGGATGCCCCGCAGGTCGGTGGGTTTCACGTCGTAAAGTCGAGTCGGCGCATTGGCAGTCCCTCAAAGAACAATCAGGAGCACCGTTGCTGCAATGAAGAAATCAAGGAACCCCGAGCTTTCCAGCGTCATTGTTGGCCATCCGTTGAAGACAGGGTGTGGTCTTGAGCTTCGATGGTTTTCCACTCAGCCCAGACGCCGTCGAAGGGCCATTTCGGATCGAGTTAGACA
Organism: Akkermansia muciniphila; assembly: GCA_945861075.1. Taxonomy (GTDB): domain Bacteria; phylum Verrucomicrobiota; class Verrucomicrobiia; order Limisphaerales; family UBA9464; genus SXXZ01. The sequence goes on along the minus strand of CAMATE010000002.1, from coordinate 22,395 downwards.
TTCCTCCGATTGGGACCGGCTTTGGGTTTAGCCTCTCCGGTGCGCGGCGTGGGTTGACTTAGGTTGAGTCAGATGTTTCTGTAGAGACAGAAATGAAGTCGCTAAGCCAACTCTCCAATGCCGAACGGCGCTTCATTCTTCATTGGGGTGAGATGGGCACCAAATGGGGCATTAATCGCACGGTGGCCCAAGTGCATGCGCTGCTCTACTTGTCACCGGAACCGCTCAATGCCGAGCAAATCCAAGCGGTACTGGAAGTGGCCCGCTCCAACGTGAGCACCAGCCTCAAGGAACTCCAAGGATGGGGCATCGTCCGGCTGGTTCATTTGCCCGGCGATCGGCGCGACCATTTCGAGAGTCTCAAGGATGTCTGGGAAATGTTCCGGATTGTGGTGGAAGAACGCAAACGGCGTGAGTTTGACCCCACGATGGCGGTTCTGCGGGAATGCATCGCCGAGGCCGAAAAGGATGCGGCTACCGGCGGCTACAGTGAGGATCGCCTGCGCGAGATGCACAATTTCCTGGCGACCACCGCCGGTTGGTACGCCACGTTCCGGGGTTGGCCCACGTCGGTCCTGAAGCGCTTTTTTGGCATGGGTGACAAGGCGCGCAAGCTCCTGGGATTAACCTCCGAATGAACCAGTCCATTCCGTCCAAACCATTTCTGTCATGACCGAAAAAAACGTCCCAGTCTCGATGCCGTCGGGCGCGTGGGCCTTTTATGACCACCGTTGCCCCGTGTGCCGGGCGACCATTGGCCGTTGGAGGCGGGTTTTCGAGGCGCGGCACATCGAGTTTGCAGCCCTTCAGTCTCCTTGGGTCCGGGAACGGTTGGGATTGGCGGTCGGTGAACTTCCCGGAGAAATGAAGCTCCTCACTCCGGATGGTCGGATCCTGGGAGGGCCCGTCGCCATCGCCTGGATGTGCCGGCGTGTGGCTTGGCTGTGGCCCCTGGGCGTGCTCATGGTGACCCCAGGTCTCCATGCAATGACCCGATGGGTCTACCAGTGGGTCGCCCGAAACCGCTATTGCCTGGGAGACGTCTGCTCATTGCCCCCGCTGGAACTGACTCGCCGCCGTCACTTGGCCGCCACCACCTTCTTGGAAACTCCATGAAACCGTGGTCCCGCCTCCGATGGGTGTCGAGCGTTCTGCGCTTCCAGGCATCGGTCAGCCGTTTGGAATTCTTCGTGGCACTGCTGGTGTGCTTGGTTCTCAAGCAAGGGGTGGATCGGTGGGTGCTCCAGAGTTTGGGGCGTTCTTTCAATGGGCACATCTGGGGCGTGGTGATGGGCGGAGTCCTGCCAAACCGCGAGGACTTGTCTTGGGCAGGGCCATTGCTGGCGGCTTCCTTGCCGTTTGTCTGGGCTGGACTCGCGCTGACTGCCGGCCGCCTCCGGGCGATGGGGCGATCCGTGGCTTGGGCGTTGTTGTTTTTCGTGCCCGTGGTGAAGTTCCTCTTCGCACTGCTGCTTGTTGCTCTGCCCGATGCCGCAGGGGTGAATGCTCCCATCCCACCCCGTTTGTCGGGGGAGGCGTCCCGGTGGTTTGGATGGATTCCTCGGGGTCGATGGGGAGCGGCCGCCGTCGGAGCCCTCCTTTCGGCCGTGTTCGGTGCCTTGTCGATTTTTCTGATCACCCAATTTTTGGAAGCCTATGGATGGGCGCTTTTCGTCGCGCTGCCCCTGCTGATCGGTTTCCTGACCACCCTGGTTCACAACCACCATGAACTCCGGACGCCCCGGGAATCGATCCTGGCCACCCTGGCGGCTTTGGCCTTGTTGGGTGGGATCCTGATCATGGCAGCCATCGAGGGGTTGATCTGCCTCCTGATGGCTTCCCCCATCGCGGTGGTCTTGGCCGTGATCGGCAGCACGCTGGCTCAAATGCTTGTTTCACAGCGCTGGGTTCGTCGCATGCAGGAAGGGCGGCTTTTCAGCGCGGGCATCTTGTTCCTGCCGCTGGTCGTGGCCACGGAGTGGGGTTTTCGAAGTCCGCCGGAGATCCGCCCGGTGGTTACCGAAGTGACGATCGCCGCACCGCCGGAGACGGTGTGGCGGCACGTGGTGTCTTTCTCAGACCTGCCGCCGCCGACCGAGTGGATGTTCCAGACGGGCATCGCCTATCCGATCCGGGCGCGACTCGAAGGGCGCGGTGTGGGTGCCATCCGGTATTGCGAGTTCTCCACGGGGCCCTTCGTGGAGCCCATCGAAGTCTGGGACGAGCCGCGCAGGCTGGCCTTCTCGGTGACTGCCTATCCGGCTCCGATGGAGGAGTGGACGCCGTATCGCCACATCCATCCGCCCCACCTGGATGGGTTTCTGGTTTCCAAGCGTGGGCAGTTTGAACTCAAGCCGACCGACGACGGCGGCACCCGGTTGGTGGGCACCACTTGGTATCAGCATGGGCTGCTGCCCGAGTCCTACTGGCGCCTGTGGTCCGACGCCGTTTTGCACCGGATCCACGCCCGGGTGCTGAACCACATCCGATCTCTGGCCGAAGCGGAGTCGTCACGGCGGTGAGTGGTTTCCTTTTCCGTGACCAAACTTCCCAAGGAGCCGATATTCGCGGGGAAACAAGACATGGCCATCACCACTGAGACTCTCCATTTCGAGAACGCCCGGGCAGCACTGCAGTTGCTCGGGGGCGATGAACGCAACTTGCACGCTCTTGAAAAAGAACTGGGACTCAAGGCGGCGGCACGCGATGGGTGGATCCGTTTGGAAGGGGAAGCCGAAGACGTGTCCCGTGGGGTCAAGTTGTTCCAGTTGCTCGAGGCAGCCCAGAAAGACGGAGCGCCAGTCAAAGCCCGAGACTTCACCCATGCCTTGCACGTGGTGAAGCATGATGGAGCCGCCGCCCTTCAGGCGCTGTTCCACCAGAAGATCAGCACCTCGACCAAGAAGGCGTCCATCACGCCCAAGACCGTCGGGCAACAACGCTATGTCACAGCGATTCGGGAGCATGATGTCACCTTTGGCATTGGTCCGGCCGGCACAGGCAAGACCTACCTCGCCATGGCCATGGCCGTGAACGCGCTCAAGGAGTCCCGCGTGGGCCGTATCATTCTGACCCGTCCGGCTGTCGAAGCGGGCGAGGCCCTGGGGTTCCTGCCGGGCGATTTGTACCAGAAGCTCGATCCGTATTTGCGTCCGCTGCACGACGCCCTTCAGGACATGATGCCTGCAGAAGAAATCCAGAAGAACATGGAGCGTGGGGTCATCGAGATCGCCCCCTTGGCCTACATGCGCGGCCGTACCCTGAACCAATCGTTCATCGTGCTGGACGAAGCCCAGAACACCACGGCCGAACAAATGCTCATGTTCCTGACCCGGTTGGGTTTCGGATCGAAGGCCGTCATCACCGGGGATCCCTCCCAGATCGATCTGCCCAACAGCAAGCGCAGTGGTCTGGTGGAAGCGGAGACGGCCTTACAAGGGGTCGAGGGTGTGTCCCTGATCCGCTTCGAGAAGAAAGACGTGGTCCGGCACCCGCTGGTGCAACGCATCGTTCACGCCTACGAACGCCATCGCGGAACGCAGCGGGCCTGATTATCGGCATCCGTCACCCATTCCGGACGATGCCGAAACCCAGGATCAACACCAGCATGACCACCCACAGGTAGCGGAACTCCAGCGGTTGAGGGAGACGCCGCCCGGTCATTCGTTGGATGGCCCAAGCGCCGAAACAGTAGGCGCCCACCGGCAGCAAAGCCACGAACAATGGGTTGAGTCGCCACGCCGAGCGGAGGTCTCCGTGGAGGAGCGCATGAGTGGCCCTCAATCCGCCGCATCCTGGGCAGAGCAGTCCGGTGACCTGGTGAAACGTGCAGCGCGGAAAGAAGATTTGCCCCTGGGGTTCAAAGCGCCAGAGCAGCGCCAAGGCGATGAGTGATGAGCAGGCGATCGCTGAAACCAGCGCCACATTCCACCGGTTCGCCCCCATTTTCAAAGCGGTCGGCTCCCCCATGGCCGTTGACGGTGAGGGCGCTGGCTCCGGGGAGCCGGGCAACACAGGCGGTGCCTTCATGGTCCCTGGCGACTGGCGATGAGTGGTCTCAGTGGAAGGATTTGCGGACTTCCTCATTGCTGAGGACGACCAGCGCCCAAATGCCGAAGGGCAGACCGGTGCAGCAGCAGGCACTCAGGCACGGAACCATTCCGATGATCACGCCCGTCATCACCAGACCATAGGAACGACGTTGGAGCATGCGGATGCCTGCCATCAACGTCAGCACCGACATGACCAGCGCCAGCAGGTTGAGCGGGAGATTGAAGGTCTCCATCATCGCCAGGTAGCTCTTGAGGAAGCCTGCTGCCTCGGGTGGCAGTCCGGGCGGGAGTTCGGTGTTCTTGCTGGAACCTGACAACGTGGCGATGACTCCCGCCAGGGAAAGCAAACCAGCCAGAGCTCCGGTGGTGATGATGCCGATCGCCGGAATCTTCAGCTTTTGGTCGATGACCGACTCGGAGATGCCCGGGGTGGATGGGCGGAAACCGCTGCCGTAGGGCGAGGATTGGGAGGATCCTACTGAGCTTCCCGATGAGGGTGAAGCAGGGGGCGCTGCGATCGACGCGGGGAGCGCAGCCAATACGTCGGCGAACTCCGGAAAATCACCCAGAGTCTTCCACAGCGACTCCCCATCGGCACGCGCCGGGGAAAACCGATTGAGCCGGTTCTCGGTGATCCACTGCCGGAGTTGGTCCGCTGAGATCGGTCCGTATTCTTTCTGATCGGCGCCTTGGATGTAGTACATGGCTGGTGTGAAGAAGTTTCCGTGAGTCCCGCGGCTACAGTGGATCGATTGTCGCTTCAGTTCAATGGGCCGGAGAGCCCGAAGCGTTCTTGGATGAATCTCGGTATTGATAACGCAAGGCCACGAAGACGAAACCGATGGCCACCACACACAGCATCGCGGCGCAGAGGTTGAAGAAGGCCGGTCCGGACACATGCAGCACCTCGGTGCCATCGGCCAAGCGCTCCTTCACGTTCAGTCCGAAGACCTTGGCGATGGCGAGGTTGCCCAAGGCGGTGGTCAGCAACCAGAAGCTCATCATCGTGCTGCGCATCGTTGCGGGGGCTTCCCGGAAGGCGAACTCCAGTCCAGTGTTGGAAACCAGCACCTCGCCCGCGGTTAAGACGATGTAGGGCACGGTTTGCCAGAGGACGCTGAGTTTCTCGCCGCCAGCCACCCGTTGGTCGATCACCGACACCATGACGAAGGAAATGGCCGTCATGAAAAGGCCCGCTCCCATGCGGCGCAGGGTGGTCACCCGAAGGCCCGACTTCTCGGTCACCGGGAAGAGCACGTAGGTGAAGATCGGGACCATGAGCATCACCAGCAGTGCATTCATGGACTGCATTTGCTCCGCACCGATGCGGTCGCCGATGATGAAGCGCAGGATGGGTCCCACGATCGGAAAGTGGAGTGTTCCTTCGCTGAAGATGTAGGGGGTCATCTTGTCACCCTGCAAGACCCAGGTGGTGCTGTTCTGGTCCCAGAGCGCCCAGAAGAAGGGGATCAATGCGAAGACACCGGCCACTTTGGTGGCGGCCTTGGCGGCATGGACTTGTTCGAACGAGTAGCGATTCTCGCAAGCGCTCCAGAATCCCGAACCTTGCCTACGGCCCGCCGAATGAGTCAGGGCGTACCAGAGCATTTCCCAGAAGCTCCCCCCCTTCGGTCCGGCCGGAGGTACATGGATGTAATGCTTGCGGCCCATCCAGAATAGGAGCGTGGCCAAGGCCATGAAAATGCCCGGGACACCAAAGGCCCAACCGTATCCGTAGTCCTTGGCGACGCGGGGGATGACCAGGAACGAGAAGAAGGATCCGAAGTTGATGCTCCAGTAGAACAGGCCGTACGCCCGCTGGAGCAGGTGGCCTTGGCCGGCGTGGAACTGGTCACCCACGAAGGCTGAGACGCAGGGTTTGATGCCGCCGCCGCCGAAGGAGATCAGCGCCAATCCCGCGTACAAAAGCCAGAGCTTGTTCTCCTGGGTCTGCACCAGATCCGCCAAGGCCAACACTCCGTGTCCGAGGCAGTAGAACAGGGAAATGAAGAGGATGGTCTTGTAGCGGCCCAGGACGCGGTCGGAGAGCCAGGCTCCGAACAGGGGCATGAAGTACACACCGAAGACAAACAGGTGGACGACTTCCGAGGCTTTCGAGGATCCTTGGCCGAGGTGCTTGGCGATGTAGAGGGTCAGGATGCTGCGCATCCCGTAGAAGCTGAACCGCTCGCAAGCCTCGTTGCTGATGATGTACTTGATCTGCGGCGGGAACGAATCCGAGGAGGCGGATGGGGTTGCTGCCGTTGGGTGGGCGGAAGACACCCCCACGGTTTAGCCAACGGGCCCTTCAAGACCAAGCAGCGAGTGAGCCGGAGTAGCGATTTTTCTCGCGGGCCAAGGCTTGGGGCGAGGTTTGATCATCTCCGCCCCAACCGTTCAGGCCTTGTCCTGGATCAACTCGCGGCGAGCGCCGCCGAGAAACCGTTCGACGAAGTTCGTCGTGTAGTTGCCGCGGCGGAAATCCGGATCCTGCAAGATGGCCAACTCGAACGGAATGGTCGTCTTGATTCCGGTGACCATGAATTCGCTCAACGCGCGGGTCATCTTGTTCAGGGCGTCCGTCCGATCTTTGCCCACGGCGATGAGCTTGCCGATCATCGAGTCGTAATAGGGCGGGATGGTGTAACCCGCATAGGCGTGGGAATCGAGGCGTATGCCGGGGCCTCCCGGCGGGTAGTACATCTCGATGCGACCCGGGCTCGGGCGGAAGTCGTTGAAGGGGTCTTCGGCGTTGATCCGGCACTCGATGGCGTGCCCTTTGATGGTCACGTCACTTTGGCTGATGGAGAGCTTTTCACCGGCCGCAATGAGGATCTGCTGCTTGACGAGGTCCACGCCCGTGACCTCTTCGGTGATGGGGTGTTCGACCTGGATGCGCTTGTTGACCTCGAGGAAGTAGAAGTTGCCCGAGTCGTCGGCGATGAATTCCACGGTACCGGCATTCGAATAGCCGGCCATCTCGGCGATGGCCAGTGCCGCCTTGCCCATCTTCTTGCGCAGATCCTTGAGGTCTTTTCGGTCGAGCAGTGGTGAGGGGGTTTCCTCGATGACCTTTTGGTTGCGGCGCTGGATGGAGCAGTCGCGCTCACCCAAATGAATGATGTTGCCCCGGGTGTCGCCGAGGATCTGGAACTCGATGTGGTGCGGGTTCTCGATGAATTTCTCGATGTACACCCCGGAGTTGCCGAAGGCCTTTTCGGCCTCGGTGCGGGCCGTGTGGTAACCCTTGACCAGAGAAATGTCGTTGTGGGCGGCCCGCATGCCGCGGCCACCGCCGCCGGCGATGGCCTTGATCATGACCGGGTAGCCGATGCGCTTGGCCACCGTCAGGGCTTCTTGTTCGGTTTGGACCAGTCCGTCGGATCCCGGGGGCGTCGGCACCTTGGCTCGCTTGGCCAGATCACGGCTGCTGGATTTGTCATGCAGCGCGTTCATGGCTGCCGAGCGAGGCCCGATGAAGCGGATGTTGCAGCTTTCGCAAACGTCCGCGAAGTGGGCGTTTTCGCTCAAGAAACCGTAGCCGGGATGGATGGCATCCACGTCGGTGATCTCAGCGGCGGAAATCAGCCGGTCGATCCGCAAATAGCTGTCGGTCGAGGGACCGTCGCCGATGCAAATGGCCTCGTCGGCGACCTGCACATGCATCGAATTGGCGTCCGCCTTGGAATAGACGGCCACCGTCTTGATGTTCATCTCGCGGCAGGCGCGGATGATGCGCATGGCGATTTCACCGCGGTTGGCGATCAGGATCTTTTCAAACATGACAGGTAAAGGAACCTTCCGGTGGATGGCCCGATGGTTCGGGCCTGCCCGGAATTAGGAATGCCTCAGAGCGTGTGCTCCGGTCGGCCACTGATTCAAAGCGGGCGAATCTTGAACAGAACCTGACCAAACTCAACCGGTTTGCCGTTCTCCGCGACCATGGCCGTGATGATGCCTCGGGCTTCGGCCTTGATCTCATTCATGACCTTCATGGCCTCCAGGATGCAGACCACGGTGTCGGGGCCGACTTCGCTGCCGATCTCGACGTAGGGCGCTGCGTCCGGAGAAGGGGTGTTGTAGAAGGTTCCGATCATCGGGCTCCGGATTTCCGTTTCAGGACCGGAAGGTGAGGCCGAAGCGGTCGGTGCCGCAGGCAGTGTTGCTGCGGACTGCCGCGCCAGTGCCGAGTAGGCCGTGAGCTCGGGATCATCCACGGGTCCTCCCAGCATGGGGCCGGATCCTCCGATGGGACGCTTGAGCTTGATCTTGAAGTCTTTCTCCTCGAGTTCGAACTCCGACAGGGAGTTCTTCTTCATCAGGTCGATGATCGATTTGATTTCTTTCAGGTCCACAGTGCAGTGCTTTTTTGTGTTGGGGTCGCTCCAAGGAATTGGAGCGGAACGCCTCAAGATGATCGTGAGTGCCAGAACCGAAGCCGAACTGAAGAGATTTCTTCAGGTGACAGTTTCGTGTCGAAGCAAGGGCAAGCTAGGGAAGTTTGGCTGATCAGGTCAAGTGCCACTTCTTGCGGTTTTTGCGTCAACTTCGGTCAAAACCGAGGTTTACGCGGTTTAGTTAACATTAACGGCAGCTTCCAGAGCCAGAATGTAGGACAAAGCGCCGAATCCACTGATTTGTCCGCGGCAAACCGGAGCGATCATGGAGTGGTGTCGAAACGGCTCGCGGGCGTGGATGTTGGACAGGTGCAACTCGATGACCGGGAGTTCAACGGCGGCAATGGCGTCGCGCAGGGCGATGCTGGTATGAGTGTAGGCCGCTGCATTCAACGCGATGGCATGGGCCGCGCCTTTGGCCTGCTGGATCCAGGTGACGAGTTGGCCTTCATCGTTGGTTTGCCGGAACTCCACCGACACTCCCAAGGTTCGGGCCCTCTCCTGAACAGAGGCTTCGATGCTGGCCAAAGTATCCCGGCCGTAGATCTCCGGTTGTCGGGTGCCCAGCAAATTCAAGTTGGGACCATTGAGGAAGAGGATCTTCATCGCACTGATTGTGAGGTTAGGGATCTTCGAACGAATCGCCAGACGGGAATTCAATCCCGCCGGCCGGGGAGGTCATTGGGACATCAGGGTATTGGGCGTCAGCGGCGCCGGCCGATGTTCAGGGTCATGGTGCCGCCCAGGAAGGTCTGGATGCGGGTTTCAGTGAAACCCAATTCCCGAAGGCCAGAGTCCACACCGTGTTGCGCGGGATAGGCTTTGAGCGAATCGAGGATGTAGCCGTGGGTGTCGCCATCCCCACAGAAAATCTTCCCAAACAGCGGGCAGATGCGTTCGAGGTATTGGTAATAAACCCAGCGCCAGGGCAGGAAGTCGGGTTTGCCGAAATCGAGGACCAGCAGTCGGCCCCCGGGCTTGAGCACTCGGGTCAACTCCCGCAGGCCCCGCTGGAAGTCGGCGAGATTGCGAAGACCATAACTAATGGTCACCACGTCGAAGGATCGGTCGGCAAAAGGGAGGTTGAGGGCGTCTCCTTGTTGGAATTCTACGGTGCCGGAGCCGGCGGGGAGGGGGACTTGGGCGGCTCGTCCTTTCGCTACATCCAGCATGGGTTGGCTGAAGTCGAAGCCCACGGTGTCGGCTCCGGTTCGGGCCAATCGGAAGGTGACATCGCCCGTTCCGCAGCAAACGTCCAGAGCGTGGTCCCCTGGTTGGAGGGCGGCCGCTGCCACCATTTGATGTTTCCAAAGCCGGTGCATCCCGAAGCTCTGGAGGTCGTTGATGACATCGTAACGGGGCGCGATGGCGGCAAAGAGATCCCCTACCTTGGGGGCTCGTTCGGTGCCGGGAACAAAGAACTTGCTGGCCATAAGACCTGGGAGAGTGGGTGGGTCAGCGGCGCCGGCGATGGAACTCTTCGACTTGTTCCCGGGCGGTCACCGCCCGCCAGACCGCTCCGGTGGGCAATCGGTTCTGGGTGGTCTGGCTCAGTTTCTGAAGGCGCTGCTCAAGAGCATCGCGCTCTTCTTCCAGTTTCCGGACCCGATTTTCCATTTTGGCCAAAGCCTTCGAGGTGTCTTTGGACGTGATGGGGGATTCGGTGGCTGGGGTTGCTTTTAGGGCGGTTGCCAGACGTTTTTCGAGTGCGGCCTTTTCACGGGCCAGTCGCTCACGGAATTCGCGCTCGGTGGACAAGGCAGATCGAAGCTCCACCTCACGGGCTGATCCTTCCTTGAGTGAAGCTCGGAGTTTCCAAACCTCGGTCCGGAGGGTGGAGACTTCGGTGGCACGGACATTCGCATCCACGGCGGTCGAGTTGGTGGCAGCGCTGGTGGCCGCGGCCAACTTGCGTTCCGTGGCAACGAGTTCTGCTCGAATGACCTCGCGTTCGGTCTTTTCTGCGGCCAAGGCCGTTTCCAGGGTCTTCACGGCTTCGGCTCGCTGATCGGCTCCCCGAGTCAGTTCGCTGACCTTGGTCTTGAGTGCCTGATTGGACAGTTCCAGGTCCGTGCGGGCCTGTTTTTCCTTGGCCAACGTGCCGGCGATCAATTCGGCGTTGGCCATGCTGCGTTCGGTGTTGGCCTTGGCCAGGGCCAGGGAGTTTTCGAGTTGTCGGATCTTGGCCAGGCTTTCCTCGGAGGATCGGGCCTGCAATTCGGCCAATTGCTTTTCCAGCCCTGCCTTTTCGGAGTTCAAGGCCGTGTTGCGCTTTTTGGTGTCGTCGAGGTCGATTTGGAGTTGGGTCAATTTGGCGGATAGGTCCGCAACTTGTTTGCCGCGCTCAGTGTCCGATTTGAGTTCGGTGACCTGCTGCTTCAGGGTGGAGTTCTCCTTTTGGAGGTTTTGCAGTGCTCCGTCTTGCAGTTCCTTGAGTTTGGTTTCGACCTCTTGCTTCTGCTTTTCGATGCGGCTGGCGGCGACCTTTTGTTCCAGCAGGTTCTTGCTGGCCTCGTTCAGGGCGGCACGGGCTTCATCGGCGACGACTTTGTCGACCAGATTGCGGCGCTCGATTTGTTGCTGCTCGAGTGAGGCCAGCAGCACCTTGTTGGTGGTTTGAAGGGCAGTGATCCGCTCAATGGCCGACTGGAATTCCTTGGGATCGACGGGCGCAGGTTGGGCGGTCAGGGCTTCGCGCAGCTTGGCTTCGAGCAATTGCTTGTCGGACGAGAGGCGCTGGATTTGCAGGTTCAATTGCTCGAATTGGGCGATGACTTCGCCATTCGGTGCCAGAGCCGTGGCCGGTGCCGCATTGGATGCGACCGGTGCCCCCGTTCCCGGAGCGGTCACAGGTTTTTCAGAGGCTTCTGGCTTGGTTTTCAGGGTTTCCAGCCGTTCGGTTACGTAACGGATCCGATAGGCCACCACCCGCTCGTTCCAGGTTGGGTAGTTGCGGCGGAGCACCTCCAGGCCGGATTTGGCCTCGGTGTACGCGTCGCGGGCCGAAGACCACTGGCCTGTCTCCCGATTCGCATCGGCCTGCTGGATGAGGTTGTAAATGCGAATGAAGGCGTCATCGGCGCCATCGGCACATACCTGACCCAAACCAAGGCAAAGCCACACGATGAGGTGGCCCAGCAGTTTTCGGAGACGGTTCATCGAGGGACAGGCTATCGCAGGATCTAGGGATAGGCTAGTGGACAGGCTAGGGCTAGGGACAGGCTAGGGACGGACAGGCTAGGGACAGGCTAACGAGGTCGAGCGAACGAGGTCGAGCGAACGGGCCTTGGGATGGGAATGATTCCGCAAGAGGGCTATTTCAGCTCACGAATGCGGATATTGCGGAAACTCACGGCATCGCTGTGATCCTGAAGCAGGATGGGTGTCGGGAATCGGGTGCCCCACTTGGGCTCGTTCTTGAATTTGCTGGCAGCCTTGGCGGCGGCCAGTTCCGGCGAACCGATGCGGTACTTCAGCACGCAGTCGCCGTTGAGCCAGTGTTCGACGGAGTCTCCGCGGACGATGATGGCCGACTCGTTGATCTCTCCGGCTGGCTTGACCCGGGGCGATTGGGCCGGCATGGCGTCATAGAGCCCGGCCGTTTGGCGTTTAGGACCAATCTTCGCATCGGGATGGGCGGCGTCATCGATGACTTGATATTCATGACCAATGGCCGCCTTGCGGGCCTCGTCGATGAAGTACTTCACGCCACTGTTGCCGCCAGCTGAGATCTTCCATTCGAAGCGGAGTTCAAAGTCGGTGAAGAGCCGGTCGGTGATGATGTCTCCACCGCCGCCTTTGGCCACATGTGTGAGCCAACCGTCTTCCACCTTCCAACCTTGTTCCGGAAAGGTGGGTTTGCCGAATCCTCGCCATCCCGCAGTGGATTGGCCGTTGAAGAGTGCGATCCAAGGAATGGGCTTGCCGGAGCCGGTTGCCTTCGGAGCATCCGCACTCTGGGCGGTCGAACCGAGGGACAGGCACAGGAGGAACGTTGCGAGAGGACGGGCTTTCATGCCTCAAACGCTGGACCGGCCGGGTCCACCGACGCAATACCGGAAAGGAAGGAGGGTCTGAGCTTGGGGTTAGCTCATCGCCTTTTCGGCTGCGGCGATGTCTTTGACGATTTGCGCCTTGAGGGCTTCGAGGTGGGCGAATCGCCGCTCCGGACGCAGAAAGCTGACCAACTCCACGCTGAGATCTTTCCCGTACAAATCGCCCTGGAACCCCAGCAGGTGAGCCTCGAACCGGAGTTGAGGTTGTGCCGACTGGAGGGTGGGGCGCAGACCCAGGTTGACCGCCGCCGGGAATTCACCGCCGGCATGGCGCGCGCGCGCGGCATAGACCCCGAAGGGCGGTAGTTCGAGTCCGTCGACCGGAATGTTCGCTGTGGGGAATCCGAGAGACTGCCCTAGTTGGTCTCCACGGACGACGGTGCCCGCGATGCTGTACGGACGACCCAGGAGTTCGGCAACTTGGTTCAACTTTCCGTCTCGCAAGGCGCTGCGCACGCGGGTGCTACTGACGATCTCGGCACCGATGTGAATGGGAGCCACGGCGTTGACCGAGAACCCCAGTTCGCGGCCCAGGGTTCGCAGGAGCGGAACATTGCCGCTACGACCATGACCAAAGTGGAATCCCTGACCCACGGTGAAGCTGCGGAGACCGCCGAATCCGTGGACCAAATCCCTGACAAAGGCTTCCCCAGTCTTCTGGCTCAGCACTTCGTCAAAGCCAAGCACCAGCACCGCGTCAGCACCCTGAGCCTCGATGGCGGCGATGCGTTGGGGCAGAGATTGCAGGAGTCGTGGGGCTTTGTCGGGCCGGACCACGGTCAATGGGTGCGGATCGAAGGTGGCCACCACCGTCGACGCTCCTCGCGTCCGGGCATCCATCTTCGCTTGTCGGATGACATGCTGATGGCCGAGGTGGATGCCATCGAAAAAACCCAAGGCCAAACAAACCCCGTGTGTCCCGAACGGTCGGGGGGTGGTCAGTAGGGGCACAGGCATCAGCGGGCCACGTAAGGGGCCTTGTCTCCAAACTGGAGGCTGGGAGCGGTCGCCGTGGCGCTGACATCGAAGGCGATCCAATGGCCATTGGCTGAATGGGATGGGAAGCCACAGGCGATGGCGAATTCTCCGGCTTCGTCGGCGGTGAATTGGAATGGCACACCCACCTTGCCGGTGGTGCCGCGGACCGGGTAAGGAGTGGAAGCTCCCTTGAAGGCAGGTTCGCCCATCTGGAGTTTCTTCACCACGGGCTTCTCCACCACGATGGCACTATGGGGCACCGGGCTGTTGTTGGTGAAAACCACCGATACGGTCCAGCCTTGCGGGATGGTATAGCGGGCCCCGCCCTTGGCGAAGCCGTTGAAGTTCATCCCGTAGTTCACCGAGTTGTAGGCCGAGACCACGACCAGTCGGGCGGTCTTTGGTTCCTTGGGATCCACCGACAGGAACATCGATTCCTTGGGTTCTGCCGCCTTGGATTCGCTGGCGGGTGCACCGTGGTCGTGACCGGCGGCGGGCGCTGGGGCATCGGCAGCTCGAAGCAGCGGAGTCAGCGTGAAAGCACTGGCGAAGACACAGGCGAGGGCGAATGGACGGAACATGGCGTTCAGTTGGTTGGCGGCAATAAGATCCCCAAAAAGGCCCGGGGGCCAAGCCTGAGCTTTGCCCCCGGGTGACGGTGTGAGTTGAGAAGGGTTCTGCGACTGGCGGATCACTCCAGAGGAGCCACCTCCGCGCCGGCCGGTACCTTGTCGGCCGGCACGAGCATCCAGACCGCGCCGCGCTCATTCTGCGCGGGGTCAGCCGGGCCTCCGTAGTTGGCCTTGGCGTCGGTGACGTAGAGGGTGCCGTCGGAGCCTTGGCCGCCGCCGGTGAACATCAGCTTGGAGTTGAGCAGTTCCTGCATCTGCCACTTGCCTTGAGCGTCGCGTGCCGATCCCCAGACCTTGCCAGAGCCCCAGTCGCCAAAGAAATACGTGCCATCCATCTGGGGATACTTGGTGCCGCGGTACACGCCGAAGCCGATGACGCAGTTGCCCTGGTCTACGTGGCTGTATTCGCAAATCGGCGGCTCACCGACCTTCGGAGCATCCTTGACCGCGTCGAGATCGGGCTTGCCGCTGGCGTCGAGCGGCAGCGGGAACGGGTGCGTGCCGCACATGAACTTCCAGCCGTAATTCACGCCAGCCTTGCCGCGGGGCTCGAAATTGACCTCTTCGAAGTGGTTCTGACCGATGTCGGCGATGTACATGTCGCCGGTCTTCGGGTCGAACTGGAAACTCCACGGGTTACGCAGTCCGTAGCTCCAGATCTCCGGCTTCGCGTTGGGGTGGATCTTGTTGAAGGCCTCCTCGGTCACGCCGAAGAGTTTCATCTGGGAGCCGGGGGTGATGAACGGGTTGTCCTTGGGGATGGAATAGCCGCGGTCGGGTTGGGACGGGTTGACATCGATGCGCAGGATCTTCGCCAGCCAGGTGCTCAGGTCTTGGCCGGCACCCAGCACGTCACCTTCCCAGCCACCGTCGCCGCTGCCGATGTACAGGTAGCCATCCGGGCCGAAGGCGATCTCGCCGCCGTTGTGGTTGGCGTACGGGCGGGGCATTTGGAACACCACGCGGGCCGATTCCGGATCAGCCTTGTCGGGGTTGGTCTTGGAGACCTGGTACTCGACGATGAAGCCCGCACCGTTGAACCACATGTCGGAGTAGTGGACGTAGAATTTGCCGTTTTCGGCGTATTTCGGATGAAATTCGAGGTCGTAGAGGCCCTGCTCCAGGAACGAGCTGACCACCGTTTCGTGGATGTCGAGGAAGGGCTTGTCCTGAACCTTGCCGTTCTTGATGAGTTTCACCACGCCGGTTCGTTCGCAGACAAACAGCCGGTTGTTGTCGCCCGGAGCCAAAGAAACGCGGACCGGGTCCACGAAGCCGCCAGCGACCTTCACGAGGGACAGCTTGACGGGCTTGGGCAGTTTGCCGCCGGGAAGGGCGGTGTTGTGTTTGGGTTCGGCGGCCACCGCAGTCAGCGACAGGGCGGAAGCGAGCAGGAGTGGAGTGAGGATTTTCATCGGTAGGTTTGAATGAGGTGGGAGAAAGGTTTTCGACGCGATCACGGCCTGGACGGTGCGGTCGGTTGGGTGGGGCTTGCTGCTCCGGCTTGAGGAGCCTGGATGGGTGTCCCCGCCGTGAAGAGCGGCATCGACCGCTGAATCGATCGGGCCACCCCCCAGGAGAGCGGGGTGATCACCAGGATCCAGGCGATGATGAACAGGAGTCGTTGCATGGCGTTCGAAACTCAGGGCTGCGTCTTCAGATGATGCCGTGCGTCCACTGGACGCACCAGTAGGTTGGCCATGAGTCCGACCAGCAGCAGGCCGCACATCAAGTACAGAGTGCTGTTGTAGGCTTCAGCGGCTGGTACTCCGGCTTTTTTCTTCGCGGTGGAAATGTAGTTGATGAGCTGGGGGCCCACGATGGCTGCCAGCGACCAGGCGGTGATGAGGCGTCCGTGGATGGCTCCCACCTGATGGGTTCCGAAGAGATCCCGGAGATAGGCCGGAATGGTGGCGAAGCCTCCGCCGTACATGGAGATGATAAGAGCCGTGACCGCCACGAAGAGCGATTTGCTGCCGATCTTCTGCGTCCACGGGACCAGCGCATACAGCAGCGCGCCGAGGAGGAAGTAGATTCCGTACACGGTTTTGCGGCCAGTGAGGTCCGAGACTGAGGACCAGAAGAAACGGCCTCCCATGTTGAAGAGCGACAACAAGCCGGCGAACCCACCGCCCACCGCGGCACTGACGCCGAAGAGATCCTGACACATCAGAGAGGCCTGTCCGAGGATGCCGATGCCCGCGCTGACGTTCATGCACAGGACGATCCACAGCAGCCAGAATTGGGGCGTTTTCCAAGCGGTGTCCACCGAGACCGCCTTGCCGGGGCCGGCCTTGGAGCCGGAGGCGGTGGGCTGCCAACCGGCTGGCTTCCAGTCGGCCGCGGGAACCCGGACAAGCCAGGCCCCAAAGAGCATCCAGGCTGCGTAAAGTCCGGCCATGGTGAAGAAAGCGGAAGCGACCCCGGGGTTGGTGGCCGTCTTGAAGAACGACATCAGGGTGACGCCCAGAGGCGCACCGATGAGGGCACCGCCGCCGAAGCCCATGATGGCCATCCCCGTGGCCATTCCCGGGCGATCTGGAAACCACTTCATCAGCGTGGAGACCGGAGCGATGTAGCCCAAGCCCAGCCCGATGCCGCCGATCACGCCGTATCCCAAATACACCAACCACAGCCAGTGCTGCTGCACTCCGATGCCCGACAACACCAGTCCGGAACAAAAACAAGTGGCGCTGGCGACCATCACTTTGCGGGGACCGCTGCGCTCCACCCATTTGCCGAAGACGGCCGCAGAAAGTCCGAGCAGGACCAAGGCAATGGAGTAAATCCAACCGATTTGCGGGATGGTCCAATCCCGCGTGGGATCGTGGGCGGCACCTCCGAGGAGTCGGCTCAGGGGTTCATTGAAAACACTGAAACCGTAGACTTCACCAATGCACATGTGCACGGCAATGGCCGCCGGCGGCACCAGCCACCGTGAAAATCCAGGACCTGCCACAGTGGCTTCACGGGACAGAAAATGGGGCGAGTCGGTGCTCATTCTGCGGGACGGGAGTACGCAGATTGAGCGCCGATACCGCCCGCGAGCCAAGCTAGAAAGCAACGGGGTCGCCCAGCTGTTCAGCCGGTCCGCTGAGCGGTCAGTCAGTTTCCGCTGTTTGGCAGCACCCGCACCGTCAGAGCCGAGGGTGCCTGGGGTGTGCGGTGCAATTGGTGGAGTGCCTTGCGAAAGTCCGATGCCTGGGCTCGGGCGATGTTGGGCACGAAGGTCTGCGGATTGCGGTCGACCAAGGGGAACCAACTGCTCTGCACCTGAACTTGCAACCGATGGCCGCGGCGGAAGGTGTGCAAGGTGTCCGGTAGGGTGAACTCCACCGGAGTGACTTGGTTGGGTGTCATGGGTTCCGGGTGTTCGAAGCTCTTGCGGAAGCGGCTGCGCATCACATCACCGCGGATGAGTTGTTGGTAACCGCCCATCCGCAAGTGGGCCGGATTGGGTTGCGGGTCCGGAAAGTCCGGCGGGTACACATCAATGATCTTCACCACCCAATCGGCATCCGTGCCCGTGGTGGTCACGTGGAGGGAAGCTTGGATGGGACCTGCCAGGGTCAGGTCCTCCTCGAGCGGTTCGGTCTCGTACACGAGCACGTCGGGGCGTGACGCGGCGAAGCGTTGATCGTGGGTGGGATACCCACGCGGGTAGTCGGTGGTGACCTCCTGCGAAAACGGAACCGGTTTGCCCGGATCGCTCGGGAATTCGTCGTGGCCGACTTCGGCGGCCGGTGAGGGTGTTCCCAGCACCAGTCGGCCTCCCGGGTGGAAGTAGAGGGTGCGAGCGGCCGCCTGGGCTGGTGGCCAGGATTCGAAGCGGCGCCAGCGGTGGGTGCCGGTCTCAAACATCTGCGCCTCGGGTTGAAAGCGGTTGGTGTCGCCCTTGAGGAACTGGCGGAAGAAGGGCAGTTCGATCTTCTCCCGATAATGCTCTCCGGTCTTCACGTGGAAATCGACGTCACCCACCCGATTGCCCGGACCATGACTCCATTGCCCGTGGGTCCAGGGCCCCATCACCAGCAGGTTGGTGATTCCCGGGTTGAGCTTCTCGGTCCATCGATAGGTCTCGAGGGCTCCAAACAAGTCCTCCCCATCGAACCATCCGCCCACGGTGAGCACCGCGCAGCGCACGTTCTTGAGGTGCGGCCGGATGTTGCGGGCTTGCCAGTAGGCGTCGTAGTTGGGGTGGTCGAGAAACTCGGTCCAGATCGGCACGCGTTTTTTGAAATGCAGCGATTCGGAGTTCCCGAGCGACCCCATCCGCAGGAAGAAGTCGTAGCCGTCGGCGTTGTTGAAGACGAACTTCCGGCCGGCATCCCTCAGGGGATCTTCGCTGGGCAATTCGAACCACCAGAAGAAACCGAAGTTCTGCGAGAGGAAGAACGCGCCGTTGTGGTGGATGTCGTCGCCGATGAACCAGTCGGTGATCGGGGCCTGCGGGCTGGCCGCCTTGAGCGCAGGATGCGAGTCGATCATGCCCATGGAGGTGTAAAAGCCTGGGTACGAGATGCCGAACATGCCCACCTTGCCGTTGTTGTTGGGGGCGTTTTTTACCAACCAGTCGATGGTGTCCCAGGCGTCGGTGCTCTCATCGGTGTCCTTCGGGCCCTTGTTCGGTTGGAAGGGCCGCATGTGCACGAAGGTTCCCTCGGAGCCGAACCGCCCGCGCACGTCTTGGGACACCATGATGAATCGGTCCTTGGCGAGCGCGGCGAAGGTGCCGTCCGGGTCGTTGTAGTTGTCCACGCCGTACGGCTTCACCGTATAGGGCGTCCTCGTCAGCAGGATGGGATACGTGGTGGCATCGTCCTTGGGCACATACACCCGGGTGAAGAGCCGGACTCCGTCCCGCATGGGGATGCGATGCTCGTACTTGGTGTAATGCTCGGCCAACCAGGCGGCGTTGGGATCGGCAGGCGTGTCACCGAGGGAGGTGAGCGAGGTGAGGCAGAGGGCGGCCGACAGGAGGGTTGTCCACAGGCGTTGCACGAACTCCATGAAGTGAGCCTCTGTCCGTCGCCGGGCTGGCTGCAAGGGGGAACCGCGTTTTGCCTCGTTGGGCGACGGTTTCTCGGCCGCGTTGGGGCTTAACTCTTTTGGGTAGGACATTTCGGGCAGGGTTGCTGGACGGCGGTTGCTGTTTCATTCCATCCTGAGCCCATGTCCGACCCTGCCGATCCCCAAGGGGACATTCATTCCGAGGCCTTCCTCCACCGTTTGATGCGGCGGCAGTTGTCCTTGTCCATCCTCTGCGCGAGTGCGTTCTTGGTGGCGTTGGTGGGGTTGCCGCTCCTGAATTATCTGGCCCCGGAACTCATGGCGCGGCGTGTCGCTGGCTTCACGTGGTCGTGGTTGGTGCTGGGCGTGTTGTTCTTTCCCTTCGTTTGGGCCATCGCCTGGGTGTTCATCCGGCGCTCGATTCGGTTGGAGACGCGGGAAGTCGACGAGGTTCGGGGATCGGCTGGGACGATCACTGAAGGTCGCTGACCATTGGCTGCAAACCGCCAACACCGCCCCTGCATGGACCTTATCAAAGCCTTCCTCGACGTGGTGCTGCATCTGCAGGATCACCTCTATCGACTCACCAGTGATCACGGTGCGTGGGTCTATGGTATTCTCTTTCTGATCATCTTCGCCGAGACCGGTCTGGTGCTGACGCCGGTGCTTCCGGGCGATTCGCTGCTCTTCGCCGTGGGCGCGGTGGCGGCCAACCCGGCTTCAGGCCTCAATGTCTGGGTGGCCGGAGCCCTGATGATCATCGCCGCCGTGATCGGAGACGCGGTGAACTATTCCGTGGGGCAGTTTGCGGGTGGTTATCTGACTCGAAGATTTCCGAAAATCATCCGGCCCGAGTACCTTCAGAAAACCCAACATTTTTTCGAGGTGTACGGCGGCAAGACGGTCATCCTGGCCCGGTTTGTTCCCATCGTTCGGACCTTCGCTCCGTTCGTGGCGGGCATGGGTGCGATGAATCGGTCGCGCTTCATGTTCTTCAACGCGGTTGGAGCCGTTGCCTGGGTGGGGCTGATCCTGCCGGCGGGTTGGTTTCTGGGGCAGTTGGAATTCGTGAAGAAACGCTTCGAAGTGATCGTGCTCGGAATCATCTTCGTGTCGGTGCTGCCCGTGGTGTGGGAAGCGTGGAAAGCTCGCAAAGCCAACTCCAAACAATCCTGAATCCATGGCCTGCTCCCCGGAAATCATCACTGAACTCGTTGGGCTTCTTGGGCCCGGATCGGTCCTCACCTCCGCCGAAGATTTGTTGGTCTACGCTTTTGACGGTACGGCCGCTTTGAGCCAGCAACCCGGTTGTGTGGTGTTCGTGCGGACAGCGGCCGACATCCAGGCCGTTTTGCGGCTGGCCCAACGCACAAAGACTCCCGTGGTCACTCGCGGCTCCGGCACGGGCCTGAGCGGGGGATCGCTACCGGTGCCGGGGTGCATCGTCCTGTGCACGGTGCACATGAACCGCATCCTGGAGGTCGACCGCGCCAACCTGACCCTGCTGGCCGAGCCCGGCGCGACCACGTTGCAAATCGCTGAAGCCGCGGCGGCGGCCGGCTTGTTCTACCCGCCCGATCCGGGCTCGATGAAAATCAGCACCATCGGCGGCAATGTGGCTGAGAATTCCGGGGGCCTGCGCGGGCTCAAATACGGCATCACCCGCAACTACGTCATGGGCTTGGAAGTCGTGCTGCCCGACGGGGAAATCCTTTTCACGGGCAACAAGTGCGTGAAGGACGTCGCCGGGTATTCCCTGAAGGACTTGTTCATCGGCAGCGAGGGAACCTTGGGCGTGATCACACGGGTGCTCCTGCGGATCATTCCGCCGCCTGCTGCCAAGCAGACCTTGATGGCCACGTTCGATGCCATGGACGCCGCGGCCCAGACGGTTTCCGACATCATCGCGGCCAAGATCATTCCCTGCACCCTGGAGTTCCTCGACCGAACCACCCTCCGCTGCGTCGAAGACTACGCCAAGATCGGGCTCCCCGATTGCGAGGCCCTGCTGCTCATGGAAACCGACGGTCATCCGGCTCAGGTGGCTGAAGAGGCCGCTCGGATGGAGGAAATTGCGCGGGCCAACGGCTGCCTAGCAGTTCGCAAGGCGGCTACGGAAGCCGAGGCCAATGCACTGGCCGGCGCGCGTCGATCGGCCTTCAGCGCGCTGGCCCGGGTGTCGCCGACCACCATTCTGGAAGACGCCACCGTGCCCCGCAGCGAGCTGGCCCGAATGATCCGTTTCGTCGATCAGGTGGCCAAGAAGCACCGGCTCCGCATTGGCACCTTTGGTCACATGGGGGACGGTAATCTCCATCCGACCTTCCTCACCGATGAGCGGAATACCGACGAAATGCACCGGGTTCACGTGGCCTTTCAGGAGATCTTCGATGAGGCCATCCGCCTCGGTGGCACCATCACCGGTGAGCACGGTGTTGGGGTGGCCAAGAAGGATTTCCTGCCGAAGTTTTTGGGCGATGCCTCCATGCGGGTGATGCGGGGGTTGCGTCGGGAGCTCGATCCGCAGGGGATTCTCAATCCCGGAAAGATGTTCGACGTTGCATGAGCCTCGATGGATCCACCACCGGCAGCGAGCCTGTTCCGTCGGCCACCCGACAGCAGGCATTGTTGACCTTGCTGGCGGATGAAGATGGAGCGGTGGTCGAGTCGATCCTGAAACAGTTGGCTCCGAAGGGGCGGCCGCAAGCGTGGTTAAAGGCCCACCGACTCCATGGCGATCCGGTGATCCGGGCCCGGGTTCGGGAACTGTGGGATGCCCAGGCGCGGATCGATGCCGACCGGGAGTTTCTCGAATTCTGCGCCGGCCACGGGGAGCACTTCGACCTCGAAGAGGCCGTTTGGCTGCTGGCCAAGACCCGCAACCCCGAGGCCCCGATCGAAGCCTATCAGGCGCAGTTGGATTGGTGGGCCCAGGCGGCGGCTCCCACGGTGGAATCCGCTACGGATGGGGCTGGAGTGGTTTCCGCCCTGAATGCGGTGCTCTTCGGAGAACAAGGATTCCGGGGCAATTCCGAGCAGTACTTCGATCCCGACAACAGCTACATGGACCGCGTCATCGATCGGCGTCGCGGCATCCCCATCACGCTGTGTTGTGTGTATCAGTTCGTGGCTCGTCGTCTGGGTCTGCCGGTGGTGGGTATTGGTATGCCGGGCCATTTTCTGTGCCGTTATCAGGATGCCCAGGGCGAATGGCTCATCGACGCCTTTCACGGTGGGCGCTTGGTGACACGCTCCGAGGCTCGTCAACGTC
>CAMATE010000001.1 GCA_945861075.1 Akkermansia muciniphila | reverse complement strand
CAGTTCCGCGTGACCACCCATTCGACCAACTGGCTCGATCCGCTGGCTCGCCCCTTCCCTCGGGAACGATTGGCCGAGTGCGAACGTCTGGACCGCTGCTTCGACTTTCTGGGGGCCAGCGAGTTTGTGGAAATCAACCCGGAGGTCTGGCGCACAGCGCTGGACGTGGTGGGAGACGAACCCGACGTCTGGCAGGCGTCGCAAGCCTTGATGGCCTACGTCCATCGCGAGTTCACCTACACCCCGCTGGTCACCTCGGTGAAGACGCGTTCCGGCGACGTGTTCGCGGATCGTCGGGGGGTGTGTCAGGACTTCGCCCACGTGCTGCTGGCCCTCTGCCGTGCGCTGAAGATTCCCGCCTTGTACGTGAGTGGTTACCTGCATACCGCCGATGCCAATGCCAGCCACGCCTGGATCGAAGTGTTCCTGCCCGGATGCGGTTGGCGTGCCCTGGATCCAACCCACAACCGGCAGCCCGACCAGAACTACATCAAGCTGGCCATCGGACGGGACTACTCCGATGCACTGCCCACTCGCGGCACCTACAAGGGCGTGACTGAGCGCACAATGCAGGTGGAAGTACGGATCGAGCACCTCAACTCGTGAGGACGCAGACTGCATCGCCCCCGGTTGGATCGATTCGGAGATTGCGAAAGACCCGCGCCACCGCGATGACCTCCGGTGTGAGCGATTCCATCCTCCCGCTGTGGCGGGTCCTGAACCGTCGCAAAGGGCTTTTCCTGATCTCGGGCCCCTGCGTCATTGAGAGCGAACCCCTTTGCTTGGAGATCGCCCGCACACTGAAGTCGGTGTGCGGCCGCCTGAAGATTCCGTATATCTTCAAGGCCAGCTTCGACAAAGCCAACCGCTCTTCAGGCAAGTCGTTCCGTGGCCCCGGAATCAACGAGGGTTTGAAAATCCTGCGACGCATCCGGTCCGAGGTGGGCGTACCGGTCTTGACCGATGTCCATACCGAGGAGCAAGCCATCGCCGCCGCCCAGGTCTGCGACATCCTTCAGATCCCGGCTTTCCTGTGCCGCCAAACCGACCTGGTCCAGGCCGCTGCCGCCACCGGCAAAATCGTCAACATCAAGAAGGGGCAGTTCCTCGCGCCACAGGACATGAAGAACGTCGTCGCCAAGGCCGCCGAGACGGGCAACCGCCATTTGATGCTCACCGAGCGGGGCACCACCTTCGGATACCACAATCTCGTGGCCGACATGCGCTCGCTGCCGATCCTGGCCGGTTTCGGATATCCCACGGTCTTCGATGTCACCCATTCGGTGCAGTTGCCCGGCGGACAAGGAGACTCCTCCGGTGGACAACGGGAGTTCGGTCCGGTGCTGGCCCGTTGCGCCGTGGCTGCGGGAGTGAATGGGCTCTTCATTGAAACGCATCCCGAGCCGGATCGGGCCCTCAGCGATGGCCCGAACATGATCCCGTTGGATCAGATGCCCGCGCTGCTGCGGCAATTGCTGCGGATCCAGAAGGCGCTGTGAGGAACCCCATGGGAAGCGGCTCGGTCACGTCCTGAAGCCGCGGTCCGAAGAATTGCATCCAGTTCGCTTCACACTGGGCGGACAATTCTTCGATCGGGATTCCCAAAAGGCCAGAGACCCCCTCCGCAATACGAACGAGGTTGGCCGGATGGTTCACCGGGTGACCGTGCACATCGGTCGCCGGATGGGACACCCACTCAGGCGGAGGCAACTGATCCGGGGCATCGGTCTCGAGGAGCAAACGATCACGGGGAATGGCCCGCAAGACCGCCGCATGGGTGGCCTTTCGCGGGTGGAGGGAATGGCCCGAGATGCTGAAACAGCCGCCGAGGCCAACCCATTCGTTCACCAGTTCGGCAGGCCCGCCGTAGCTGTGCAGCAGGAAACCCCGCGGAAGGCGCGGTCGCCGCCGCAGGCAATCCAGCAAGGCTCCCCAAGCCTTCAGGCAATGCAGGGTGACGGGAAGGCCACGCGCCGATGCCAAGTCCAGCTGCACCTCGAGCACCTCCAACTGGATTTCCAGTGGAGCCGGTCCCTGCGGCCCGGTACCCATCGCGAGGCAACGCTCCAGGGGTTGATCCAAGATCCAACGGTCCAGTCCCACCTCACCCAGTCCCACTCGGGGGGTGTGATTCAGACACTCGACCAAAACCTCGCGCCAGGCTCCCGACCGCGCCGACACCCGCCACGGGTGCAGCCCAAAGGCGGGAATCACCGAAGGGCACTGTTCGGCCAACCGCCGGACCTGCGGCCAATCGGCTTCGCTAGTTCCATTGACGACCATGCCGGCAATCCCATGCGCAGCCGCGGTGGACACCATCCCGACGGGATCATGACCCAGCCGGGGATCTTGCAAGTGATTATGGGCATCGAACCAACGCATGGATTCCTATGGGGGATGAGTTTGCCCCATAATCCCTGTCGCGGAAACCTTCTGTATGCGGACCAGTTGAGTTTCAGCCAACCCATGACAACTTGGTGGGTGCCGTTTTCGAAACTCAGTCGGACAACGGAGGCCGCCGTCGGCTACTTCGAACTAGGAATGATGGAGGCGGCCCTCCAGGAACTCGACCAACTCCCCTCCCAGGATCAACTGGAGCCGGAGGTGCTGGAGTTGCGCTCGGTCATCCACCAGCAAAATGGCCAGTGGTTCGAAGCGGCACGGGCATTCGAAGCCCTGTGCGCCCGTAAGGATGCCGACGTGGAAGACTTCATCGGCTGGGGTTGCTGCCTCTATGAACTCGGCACCTTTGAGGAAGCCCGTCAAGCCCTGCTGTCGGCCCCGGAAACCATCCAAGGCAATGGGTTGTGGAATTTCCATCTCGCGTGCTACGAGGCGTTGGTGGGACATCCCGAGACCGCACGCGAACGCGTTCAACGGGCTCTCCGACTGGATCCCTGCCTGCGTCACATGGCCGAGCACAACACCTACCTCGCCCCGTTGCTCAGGTCGGTCATCTGAAGCTGAACGCTGCAGCAAAGTGCCTCTAACCCATCCGTTTCGCGGATGCCGGAAACGACGGACTCGAAGGCCCGGAGTAGTCGTACAGCGGTCCATCCCAACCGCGGCCCGGCCAGGACACCTGATCAATTCCCTCGTGCTCCACACCCTGGAGCAATGGCTCAGCGAAAAGCCCCTCCGCCTCGAAGACCAGAAGGTCGGTTCGAGACACCAATCCCGAAACGGTGGCATGGCATTCCAGCGACGCCGTGCGGCACAGTGCCCGAATCCTTCGGAGTTGTTCGCCTTCGAGATCACCAGTGCGATGCAGGACCACCACCGGCCTGGGCGAAGCGGTCAACTGCTGGAAGGGACCGTGAGCAAACTGGAGCAATTCCTGGAGATCCGGTGCCGGATGAAAGAGCCCTTCAACAAACTTGAAGACGAGATTCTGGAGGTATTCGCTGAGGTCGGGTGAAACCAGCAAAGCGAAGCCCTGGCCGAACGCGGCCGGCTCCATCCGGGGCCAAGCCTGTCGACCGGCATCCCAGCCTCCGCGAAACGCCGCCGCCGCCTCGGCTCCCACGGTCTGAGGATCGCCCGGCAAGGTGTTTCCGGCGAAGGCACCGACCCAAATCCGGGCCGCCAAAAAACCCAATGCCGGACCCACCACCCGGATCAACAGCGTGTATTCGTCCTCCAGTGGAAACCGGATCACTTCGGCTCCTTCAGTCAGCAAGGCTTGGAGACAATCCTCTCGGTCCTGTTTTCCACTGCGGCGCAACCCTTCCAGGCTGGCCGCGGTGAAGAGCACCGTTGAGGCGAAATCGCTCCGTCGGCTCAAGGCGATCCGGGCGTGGGCCGACAACCCCTGACTGAAAACCACCAGCGTGCGATCGCGGTAATGGCCTGGCTCGGGACTCAACAAGGCTCCGGTGGGCAAGAATTCCGCCGGGATGTCCGTGAAGCGATTGAGCAACCACACGAGGTACCGCGCGTGGGCCTCAGAACTGCCGAGACCGGTGGCCACCACGCGACGCGGAATCATCCGTGGCTGTGCCGCCAGTGCTGCCTCGGGCGAACGCGCCCAGCCCTCCAGAAGATCCGGGATGGACTGCAGACGTTCACGCAGAAGGGCGAGACCCTGCTCAGAAACACCGGCCGGTGACGACGGCATGCGGGAGGCCTACGCCGGGAATCCCCGGAACGCAATCCATCGGCGATTCTTTTTCCCGCACCGGAAGGTGGTCCGATACGCAAAGAAGCAGTCGACACCACCCATCCAACGGCATCGTTGGCTCAGGGAGTCGGTGAAGCAGGCCGAACGGGTTGGGCTGTGTTGGTGCCCACAGGAACCCGAACACTCGAACCCGGAACGGACGACAGCGGCGCTTTCACCGTGTTGGTGTCCGAAATGATCGAAGCAGTCGGATTCGTCCAATTCGTCGCTGTCGAGACCGCCGAGGCCACGGAAGCGGCAACCGGGGGAGCCTCGCCTTCCACACGGACGGGCAAGCCAGGCCAAGCCATCCGTCGCAGCAATTCGGCATTCCAATTGGCCAAGCGAAAACACCCATGGCTTTCCGTGCGCCCCACGTCTTCCGGCTTGGGAGTCCCATGGATGCCATAGCCGGTGCGGTTGAGCCCGATCCACGCAACACCCACCGGATTGTTGGGCCCGGGCGGAATGCGCAGCTTGCGACCCACCGTGCGGGATTCGGGCGACTCGGGGAACACCTCGGGATCCCACGTGTAATCCGGATTGGGCACGGTCACCACCACCTGAAGATCGCCGACCGGACGCTTCTCGACACGCCGGGCGATGCTGCAGGGGAAATGCGCGATCAATTCACCGGCCGTGTCCAACACCCTCAAATACCGCCCAGAAAGATGGATGCGAATAAGGCCCGCACGACGGGCGGCGATCGGGGGAGCCGAGGGCACGGTCAGTTCCAGTCCTTCAGCGGGCTGGACCCAGTCGACTGCAGGGTTAAGCCGGCGGAGCAACGCCGGATGGGATTGGAACCGTTCGGCCAAACGCTCGAGCAAAGTCTCATGCTCCAAACCCGGCACCTGCGACTTGCCCACCCAAGTCTCTGGCAACGGGGCCAGACGCAGCAAATCTTCGGCGCTGACACGGTAGGGAGCCCATGGAGCCCGCTTGAGCATGAGCGCCTTACGGGTGTTGCGGTCCAGCCAACCGGTTTGCTGCAAGCCTTGCTGCGATTGAAACGCTTTTAATGCGAAAGCGGTTTGAGCGCCTCCCACGCCATCGATGGAGCCAGAGGAAATTCCCAGTCCGGCCAGAGCGATTTGCGCCTCCAGATAATTGGTGGGGCCGCGAGGCACCCACGCGGCCCCGCTGTTGGTAATCGACAACTCGGGCAGAGCCACTGAAGCGCGGAGGATTTGGGTGGAAAGAACCACCGGAGCCGAGGTCAGCCCCACCAGCGCAGGTACGGCATTTGAAACCACGACCAACGGGGACAGTGGTGACGGCTCGCTGGCCAGAGCCGGAACCGGAACGGGCGGAGCAGCAGAAGGCACCGGAACAACCGTTGGAACCCCAGGAGCCGGCGTTGGCTGGGCCGGGGCCGTAGCTGCAACCGGAGCAGCCGCCTGAGTTGGAACTGGCTCGACCGCAACCCTGGTGGCTTCCTGGACTATTCCAGCCTCAGGCTTGGAAGCGGCGCTCTTCTCAGGCCCCAGTACCCGCCACAGTCCCCAGACCAAGACCCCAACCAGCGCCAGCAGCAGCACAGCGGGCGCCAGCGCCCGCTGCGAGCGCGGCTTCGACGATTCATTTCGGGACTTCGAGGGCATGAGTTTGGACGAAGATGAGGATCCAGTTGGGGTCACACATCGATGAGCGGACCGCCGCCATCCTCATCCTGTTTCTTCGGCCGGCGGCGTCCAGACGATCCGCGGATACTGCCCTGGAACTGCACCTTGGCTCCCCGTCCGAGGAATCCATTCACCACCAGCGAAACCAGGCTGATGATCACGCCACCCCAGAAGGCGGATCCAAATCCATCCACGACGAATCCGGGCTGAAGCATGCCGCCGACCAGGCTCAGGAGCACGGCGTTGATGACCATCACGAAAAGCCCGAGACTGAAGATCAACAGCGGGAGCGAAATCACCATGAGCAGCGGGCGCACAAACGCATTGAGCAAGCCCAGCAACAACGAGGCCTCCAGCAAGGCACCGAAGGTCTGGTGACGGATCCCGTCCACCCAGACATCGGCCAACAAAACGCCTATGGTTGTGACCAACCAGCGTTGCAGGAACTTCACCAAACCCTCCGGCATGGGATTCATCATAGACCAAAGGCCTCCCGAGTCAGTCGCCTTTCTTGCCGTTCCGAAGGGGAGCCTCTTCGGCCATCAACTCGAAGAACTCCGCAGCGGTGACCACTCGGACCCGGGGAGGCAGCGCTTCGATGGTCCGGCCGATGGCCCCCATGGGTCCCCCCGAATCACGGAAAGACCAGGCGTGGACATTGACCAACGCATAGGCCTCGGAACCCGCCTCAGCTCCGGAGGGTTGTCTTTCGACGGCCCCGGCCACACCAGCCGGAAGCCAATCTGGCCGCAATGCCCCCGAACGGTCTTTCTGTTCCCACAGCAAATAGCGGTACGAGACACTCGGCTTGCCCTGGTGCCAGTGCACCGCACCCCGACCGCGGTTGTAAGGCGCGTAATCCTTGTAGAGGACTCCACGGATTTCCGGCCGCTCCAACCAGTCCTCGGATGAGTCCTGACCTCCCCCGGCATTGAGCAGCGTCACCAGCGGCCAATCCACTCGGGCCACAGCCCGTGCCGTCTCGGCGGCGGCAATCGCTCGACCCGGCAAGTGACTGGGAAACTGGTAGCCATAGCCACTGGGCCCGGCGATGAAGTCATCGTTGGGAGAGGCCATGCCGAGAATCTTCCCGAGGATCCGAGGGGCCATCACCCATGCCTCCGGCGGCATCTCCCAGGTCACCGCGAATCGACCCCGAAGCGGGCTGGCCCAAAAACCTGGATCGTCCACGAAGCGCCCACCGACCCATTGCAAGTTGTCCCCGTCACTCACCACAAAGGCCACCACCCGTTCGCCTGATGAACGAACCCGTGGTTTCGCCGGCCGGGAGCGGACCGGCCGTGTCGCCGGAAGATGGCGCAGCGCGGACAAGTTCAGCGACCAATCGGCGGGGATAACGGCTCCACCGCCCTGACTCACCTCGCGAACAAATTCCAATTCATCCCGCCCCCAACCATAGACGCGGGTGTGCGGACCGAGCGCCTGAACTTGATGGGTCCGCTCGGCGGCCGGCTCCTCGTAGACCGTCCAAGCGCCCAGACTCATGGCCAGATCCCGGAGGTGCAGCGTCTTCGATGGGTCCTGATGAATCATCACACCACGGGCCACCCGGGCTTGGGTTTCAGCCCACACGTCGGCGTTGGAACGGGAGCGGGCGTCGGCCAGGACAGGCCAACCCTCGGCCACCAATTGCTCGACCAGCGACGGGTCGGCCACCAACGCATTCGTCAAACCTGCCAGCGTCGTCGCCCGATTGAGTGATTCTGTGCCCACCTGACCAATGACCAAACCTGCAAACGCCGCCCGGTGTTCCCGCAAGAGCGACCAAGGACCCCGGACCTCGCGCAAGACCCAACCCTCATCACGCAAATCTTCGAGAATCCGCGCATTCATGCCGGGCCCCTTCACCCACACCACAGCGCTCGTGCGGTTGAGGACTCCCTGGATCGATGCCAATAAGGCATTCTCCGGACCCTTCAATCCCTGCGGATCGACCACCCACAATTCCCCGGCCCATACCGGACCCACTTGCAGGAGGAGAGCGAGGATCCCGCAAAAGAATCCGAAGGGCGGGATCATCCCAAAAACCTTCATGCTTTGGGCGAATCTCCAGCCAACGACAGGAGCAGGCGTCGGATTTCTTGCAGTCGACCTTTGGCGTCGCGCTTGGACAAACGCGGAAACTGGCCTCCCACGGTCACCAGACTGCCCCGGTGCATGAGCTTCACCTTGCCCTCAGTGACCTCCACCGAGGTCACCCGGCATTCGGCCGCGAGAAGCCGCAGCTCATGGGTTTGAAGCAAGAGATCCACCGGTCCTGGCAAGGGACCGAAGCGGTCGCGCAGTTCTTGTCGAAGGCCCTCAACACGGGCCTTGTCGGCCACCTGGGCCAGCTTGCGGTACACCTCGACCCGTTGCGCCGGTTCCCGCACGTAGTCGAGCGGCAGGTAGGCGGGGAATTTGCGCCCGTCGTCTTCGGGTGGAGAATTGCGCGAAGCCGAGGATCCCTTGCCGCGCGGGAGCTCCTCGTCCGGATCATCCCAATAGGCGGCCACTCCTCCATCCCGCGGAATGGAGATATTCAAGGCGGGTGCGCTGTCCGATTTGGAACGACGGGATTCGGTCTTGGCGGCCCCTTCTTCACCGGGATTGGTGGCCAGGAAATCCAGCGACACACGCACCTCAATTCGCGTCCGAACCGTTTCTCCCTTCAGCACCGAAATGCTCTGGCCCAGCAACTGGCAGTACAAATCAAAGCCCACAGCCGTGATGTGCCCGCTCTGCTGAGAACCGAGCAAATTGCCCGCTCCGCGGATCTCGAGGTCGCGCATGGCGATTTTGAAACCGCTGCCCAGCGCGCTGTACTGCTTGATGGCACTCATCCGTTTGCGGGCCTCGGTCAGCAGTTGCGCATGGCGTGGCAAGAGCAGGTAGCAATAAGCCTGATGCTTGTAGCGGCCCACGCGGCCCCGGAGTTGGTACAGTTCACTGAGGCCGAAGCGGTCGGCCCGATCGATGATCATGGTGTTGGCATTGGGGATGTCCAAGCCGCTCTCAATGATCGTGGTGCTGACCAGCACGTCGGCCTCGCCGTTGACGAAGCGCGTCATGACCTTTTCCAACTCGTCGTCGGCCATCTGCCCATGGCCCACCAGAATTCGGGCATCGGGCACGAGGGCCTTCAGCTTAAGGGCCACGTCCTCGATGGTGGAAACGCGGTTGTGCAGGAAATACACTTGGCCACCCCGGTTCAACTCCCGCTGGATGGCGTCGCGGATCACCCGCTCATCGTAATTGCCCACCACGGTCTCCACCGGCAACCGGTCCTGCGGCGGCGTCTCCAGAGTGCTGAGGTCCCGGGCTCCCGTGAGGGCCAAGTACAGGGTTCGCGGAATGGGGGTCGCGCTGAGGGTCAGCACATCCACGGTCCGGCGCAGCAGCTTGAACTGCTCCTTGTGCTTCACCCCGAACTTCTGCTCCTCGTCGACAATCACCAGCCCAAGGTCCTTGAAGACCATGTCCGCCGAGACGATTCGGTGGGTGCCGATGACGATGTCCACCGCGCCGACAGCGGCCGCTTCCATCACTGCCTTCTGCTGCTTGGCCGTGCGGAAACGGCTCATCAATTCGATGCGCACCGGATACTCTGCCATGCGCTCGCGGAAGTGATTGTAGTGCTGCTGGGCCAAGACCGTGGTGGGCACCAACAAGGCCACCTGCTTGCCACTCATGACCGCCTTGAAGGCAGCCCGGATGGCCACCTCGGTCTTTCCGAATCCCACATCTCCGCAAATGAGTCGGTCCATGGGCTTGGGCAATTCCATGTCGGCCTTGGAGGCCGCAATGGCCTTGACCTGATCGGGCGTCTCCTCGAATTCAAAGCTGGCCTCGAACTCCCGCTGCCACGGGGTGTCGACTGAAAATGGATGACCCGGCTGGGTGGCCCGTGCCGCCTGCACGGAGAGCAGTTCGGCCGCCAAATCCCGCACCGATCGCTGAGCCTGCTCCTTGGCCTTGGTCCAGCGGGTGCCACCGATGGTGCTGAGTTGCGGACGCGCCTTGCCCGCTCCGACGTACTTGCTGACCAAATGGGCCTCGGTGACCGGCACGTAGAGCTTGGGAGCCTCGTCGTGACTGGAGCTCGCGGCATATTCAATCACCAGGCATTCCTGACCGCCGCCCGAGGCGCCTGCCTGACGCGGGGGCAGCGTCTTGAGACCCCGGTAGATCCCGATGCCGTATTGAAGATGAACGACATAGTCCCCGAGATCGAAGTCGGTGAAATCGACCTCGAACGCATTGCGCACCGACTGCGCATGATGGGACTTCAGACGCCGCGGTCGGGACACCTTGTAGCGCCCGTAGATTTCCGCGTCCGAAATCACCACGCGTCGGGCCGATTCACAGAGGAATCCGCGCGACAAGGTGCCGGAGAGAACTTCGGGAACAGGCGATCCTTTAGAATCTTCGAGGGACCCGGTTGGGCTGGACGGCAACAGTTCGCTCCACAGTTCACCAAAGCGCTGAAGTTCACCGGCATTGTTGCAAAAAACCTGGAGGTGGTAGCCTTGCCGCAACCACCGCTGCATTTGCTGAAAGAAGGTCCGCCGCTGCTCCTCGGCCACCTGCGCCGCTGGCAAGGTCGCTCCGATGGGACGGAAAGCGTCGAGCGATTCGAGGCTCAACTCCACAGAATCACCCCTGCCTTCTGGGGCGGAATCCTCGATCCGAATCCACGTGGCTCCCGACGCCTGAACCCGCAGTTGCAATGCCTCCCACGGTTCGTGGAAGGGATCCCCCTCGCGGACCTGACGGGCGTGGTGGTCGGCCTGGAGAGCCAACGCCTGCGGTCCGCACAACACCACCAGAGCATCCGGGCCCCAATGCGCGTCGAGCGCGGCCACCGGAGGAGCCGGTGTCTCGGACCCCGCCTTGGGTCGCAGCAAACTCAACTCGCCCGCCGGCGGAATCACACACGATTCGATGGCATCGAGTCGGGTCTGGCGATGGGGATCGAATTCCCGCAGCGATTCGAGCTCATCCCCAAAGAACTCCAGCCGGATGGGCCATGGCCGATGGAGGGGCCACAAATCCACGATGCCACCACGCCACGACAACTCGCCCTTGTTGGACACCTGGGCCTCCGGTTCGTAGCCCTGCGCCTCGAGCCATTCGATGAGGTCGAGCGGATTGACTGTTTCTCCCCGACGAACGGTCCGGGTCCGGGCATCCAGATCGGCCGGAGTGAACGTGCGTTGCTGGACGGCCGTCACGGAGGTGACCACGAGCTTGCCCACCCGAGGTGCCGAGCCCGGTACCCTCAAGGCAATGAGGGTCTCCAGGCGTTCACTGATGATGTCCGCATGCGGCAGGCGAGACTCCTGCGGCAGCGTCTCCCAAGCCGGGAAGAACTGCGGGCGCTCCCCGTCCAACCAAGTCGCCGCGTCGGCGTGCAATTGTTCCTGCGCCTTCAAGGTGTCCGTGATGGCCACGACGACCCGATCGGGATGAAGCCGGTGCAACACCGCCACCAACCATGCCTGCGCGGCCGGCGCCACCCCTTCCAGACTCACAAGCCCACCTGCCTTGATGTATTGGCGCAAGGCCACGACAGCGGGCGATGTCAGCCAGCCTTGCAAGACGGAGTGGGGTACGGGATCCAAGCGCGGCTACCCTAGTGTCAAACGGTCGAATGGCGATTTTGGAATTGAGCAGATCGACCGGCCATTGCCCGATGCCCGCATGTCATCGACATCGTGCGTAGAAATCCGGGACCAAACCGGAGCCATGGCCCAGATCCTGCCAGAACTCGGAGGCTGGCTGGTCCGGTATCAGAAGCCCGTTTCCGGCCACGGACTCGTGCAGGGACTGCATCACGACGAGGCGGTGATCGCACGGTACCCCCGCGAAATGTGGGCGGGCAGCCCGCTGCTCTTTCCCCTGGTGAGCTACAACCACGTTCCCGGGTCTGACCACCATTACCCCTGGGCCGGCCAGAACCATCCCATGCAGCCCCATGGATTCGCGCGGAAAACGCCGTGGAAAGTGACCGCGCAGGCCGCCGATCAAGTCGAGATCACCCTCACCGATACCGAGGCCACGCGCGCTGTGTACCCCTTCGCCTTCCGCTACAGCCTGACCTACCGGCTCCAAAACGGTCGGCTCCACTGGGAGCAGCTCATCGAGAATCATTCGTCGGAACCCATGCCCTATTGCGTCGGCTTCCATCCATATTTGCCGATACCCCTGAGCCCCAGTTCGAAGCGGAGCGACTGCATCATCCGCGTCCCGCGGGCCACTCGCTTCAATCCGGTCGGTCGCGGTGAGGCCTACTTTTCGGAGCCGTTCCCCGAACAGGAATTTCCGGCCACCGTCGACACCGGCCCCGCCTTGCTCTTGGGAGATCTTCAGACACGGGAAGTAGCGTTGGTCGATCGGGCGGCGCACCTCGAGGTGGTGATCAACTGGCAGGAGGCACCGGCTTACCGCTTCTGCGGACTGTGGTCGCGGACGCCATCGGAAAACTTCTACTGCCTGGAACCCTGGACCTCGTTGCCCAACGCCTTCAGCCGACCGGACGATGGCGAGATCCAAATCCTCGGCCCCGGCCAATCATTCCGGGCCGCGATGTGGATGGACGTCCGCTCCTGCTGAGCAATCGACCTTCCAATCGCCCATCGCGAAACAAAAACACCCGGAACGGCAACCAGGGCCATTCCGGGTGTTTTGCGATCAATCCCTCCAAGGAACCGATCAGAGCCCGCGGAAGTTCGGCAAGTGCAGCTTCTCGCCGCCGCGCATAGCGCTCTCGTGGGCCAGGATGCCGACGAGCGTCCAGTTCACCGACTGGTGCAAGTCGGGGAAGCTCGGGCGGTCTTCGAGAACGCTCATCACGAACTCGTGCGCCAGGTGCGGATGACTGCCGCCGTGGCCGCTGCCCTGCAGGAAGCTCAGGTGCACGTTCTCGCTCATGTCGTACACACCCTTGGTGGTGAACGGACGGATGGCCTCGGGCAACAAGTGGGCGTAGTCGGGAATCTTCACCTTCTCCACGGACTCACCGCCGAGGTGCAACACCGGGTCGTCGTGCTCGGTGAGCTGCCATTCGAAGGAAGTCTTGGAGCCGTAGCAGTCGAAGCTTTCCTGGTACTGGCGCGCGGAATCGAACAAATACCGGGTCACTTCACCGGCCACATCCTGGCTGCGAACCTTGAACTGCGCCGTCTCGAAGGAGAACGGCGACCCGTACTTGGCGATGCGGGATTCGGCGATGCGTCCCGAACCCAGACAGGACACGAACTCCGCCTCACCGTTGACGATGCCCAAGCACGGGCTGACGCAGTGCGTGGCGTAGTGCATCGGGGGCAAGCCTTCCCAATATCCGGGCCAGCCATCCATGTTCTGGAGGTGGCTGCCGCGGACGAACTGGATGCGTCCCAGACGGCCGGTGTCGCGCAGTTCCCGCACGTACAAATACTCGCGGCTCCAAACCACCGTTTCCATCATCATGTACTTCTTCCCGCTCTCACGGGCCGCCTTCACGATCTCGCGGGCTTCCTCAACGGTGGTACACGCGGGGACCGTGCAGGCCACATGCTTACCCGCCCGCAAGGCGGCGATGGCTTGAGGCGCATGCAGGTGAATGGGCGAATTGATGTGCACCGCATCCACCGACGGATCGCGGATGAGGTCCTCGAAGGAGGTGTAGCGCTTCTCCACCCCGAAGGCATTGCCCACCGCATCCAGCTTGTCCTGGGACCGCTGGCAAATGGCGTACATCTCCGCATGGGGATGGCGTTGATAGATAGGGATGAACTCGGAACCGAATCCGAGTCCGACGATGGCGATGTTGAGTTTTCGGCTCATGGTTTCGAAAGGCTGAAGCACGGCATGTCGCTGACGAAAACCGCGCAGAGAACAGCTTCAAATCAAACGCCCCCATCCCCCAGCCGGCAACGCGAAACTGGCTCCAACCAAAAACGCCTCATCAGAACGAGTCTGATCCAGACCCTGTCCCGCTCCATCCCACCCAACCGCACACCCCGGGCGGCAGCGGGACCGGACCGAAGCGAGCATTGCAGGCGAACACCCCACCCCCTCGCGCACAGCGCGAAAGCTCTTCCTCTCCCCGAGCCTGCCTGCGAGCGCAGGCCCGATCCCGCAGAGCCCCGGCACCCAAGACACACCCCAGAATCCATCCCTCCGAAACCCCAAAACCCACTCAGCGTCGATAAGCCTCAGCCAGCAGAGTCACCGGATGCGCCACCCGCAGCTCGAGTCCTCGATCCCGACAACCGTTGATCAGTTGCAACAGACAACCCGGATTGCCTGTCGCCACAACCTGGGCCCGCGTGGTGACGATATGATCCACCTTCCGCTGCAGCAATTGGCCCGCCATCTCGGGCTGCGTCAGGTTGTAAATGCCGGCACTGCCGCAACACCAAGAGGCTTCAGGCAGTTCCACCAACCGCACCCCAGGAATCACCCGCAACAACGAGCGGGGCTGCGCAGAGACCTTCTGTCCATGACAGAGGTGGCAGGATTCGTGGTAAGTGACCACTTGCTGCGGGGCACCGGCTGCGGGCGGCGACTCGATCCCGGTGAAGGCCAACCACTCATGGATGTCCTTCACCTTCGCATCCCAGAGCCGAGCCCGTTCGACGTAGCGCACATCATCAGCCAGAAGTCGGGCGTAGTGCTTCAGGTGGGAACCACACCCGCCCGCATTGCTGATGATCGCATCGAACGATTCCGGCGGGAACTGATCGATGTTCCGGCGAGCCAATTCCTGGGCCAGTTCCCATTCACCATTGTGCGCATGGAGCGATCCGCAGCAGTGCTGATCGGGCGGAGTCACCACTTCGCAGCCATTGTGGGCGAGGACCTCCGCCGTATCGCGGTTGACGTCACTGAAGATCAGGTCCTGGGCGCAGCCGGCCAACAGCGCCACCCGAAAGCGGCGAATTCCCCGCGCCGGCGTGACCGGAGCCACCAGGTCTTCGGTCCACTGGGACTTCACCGGTGGAGTCATGGCCTCGAGTTCTCGGAATCGCCGCGGCAACAACCGGGTCAGGCCCAACACACGCACCGCCGACTGAAGTCCCAGTCCCTGCCAGAGTTGCATGACCCGACCCAAAAGCTTGAGACGGTTCAAATCCATGAACAGCCCTCGAAGGGTCAGGGCCCGGATGAGCGACCGTCCGGGCGAAGCCAACACCCGGGAGGCCTCGGCCTCGGCGCGCGCCTTCTCAAAGAGTTCCGCATAGTCCACCCCCGCCGGGCAGGCCGTCATGCAGGCCAGACACCCGAGGCAGTAATACATTTCGTCGGCGAAGGTCTTGGTGGGCTCCAGACGTTCATCGGCGATGGCGCGCATCAGGGCGATGCGACCCCGAGGGGAATGGCGTTCAAGCTTCGTCGCGTCGTAGGTAGGACAACTCGGAAGGCACAGCCCGCAATGCATGCACTGCTGGACCACCGAGTAATCCAATCCTCGGAGGTGCGAGGGAGAGGTCGACGACGGGGAGGAAGCCATGATGACGGTGGTTCAGGACCTGGGTGTGATTCAAGACTGGCCGGCCGACGCAGCCCGGACCGCCTCCAATTCTTCCCAACGGGCATAGAGCACGGCAACCTTGGCCTTCGACGTCTCCAACTCCGCCAGAAGCGCCTGCATCCGGGCTCCGTTTTTCCGGACGAATTCCGGGTCCACAAATTGAGCTTCCCGCTCGGTCACCTCCGCCTCGGCCACCTGGATCACCGCTTCGATGCCCTCCAGCTCGCGCTGCTCCTTGAAGCTGAGCTTGCGGGGCTTGCCTGCCTTGGATCCAGCGGGTGATCCCGTGACCTTGAATTCCCGAGCGCCTCCACCGGAACCCGAAGCGGCCCGACGGCGCTTCTCGAGATAGTAATCGTAGTTGCCCTCACTGAAGGTCACCTGCCCCTCGCCCTCGAAGGCCAGAATTCCCGTGCACACGCGGTTGAGGAAATACCGGTCGTGGCTCACCACCAGCACGCATCCAGGAAAGAGCGTCAGCGCCTCTTCCAAGACCCGCATGGTTTGCAAGTCCAGATCATTGGTCGGTTCGTCGAGGACCAGGAAATTGCCGCCCCGCTTGAGCACCCGCGCCAGCAACAACCGACTGCGCTCGCCCCCGCTGAGGTGCTTCACCTGGGTGGTGATGCGATCATCAGTGAAGAGAAACCGCTTGAGATAGCCTCGCAGGGAAAGTTTCTCATCCCCCCACTGAACCCATTCAGTACCGTCACTAACTTCTTCCAAAACAGTTCGCTCTTCGTTCACCCGAAGTCGGCCTTGATCGACGTAATTGAAGCGCGTCAGGGATCCAATGCGCACATCCCCCTCGGTCGGAGGCATCTCGCCCAAGAGGATCCGCAGCAAGGTGGTCTTGCCCAGACCATTGCGACCGGTCACCCCGATGCGGGTGCCGCCGGCGAAGTTCAGACTCAGATCCGAGAAGAGCCGACGCCCCCCGAACTGCATGCCCACACCTTCGA
The DNA here is from genome assembly GCA_945861075.1 of Akkermansia muciniphila. GTDB lineage: Bacteria > Verrucomicrobiota > Verrucomicrobiia > Limisphaerales > UBA9464 > SXXZ01. The sequence continues at coordinate 23,054 of CAMATE010000001.1, read as the reverse complement.
TGTCCACCACCCGGTTGCCCAAGGGCGGTGGCGGCGGGATGACCAGTTCCATCTCCGACTCGGAAGGCGGCGGGCCCGCGCTCTCGGCGGCGGAAAACCGATCCAGACGCGCCTGACTCTTGCTGGTCTGGGCCTTCGGACGACGACGCACCCACTCGATTTCACGTCGCAGGAACATCTGACGCTTGTGTTCCGTCAGCTCCTCAGTGGCCAGCTTCTCGGCCCGCTGGAGCAGGTATTCGGAGTAGTTGCCATCGTACCGTTCAAACTTGCCGTTGCGCAGCTCCACGATGGTGGTCGCCACCGAATCCAAGAAATGCCGGTCGTGGGTCACCACCAGCAAACCGCCCGGATAACCCGCCAAGAATTCGGTGATCCATTCCACCGATTCGGTGTCCAAATGGTTGGTGGGCTCATCGAGCATGAGAAAATCAGGACGGGCGATCAGGGCCCGCGCCAAGGCCACGCGACGCCGCTCACCACCCGACAATCCACCGATCTTCCGATCGTCAGGCGGGCAACCCAATTGGTTGAGGGCCGTACGGACCCGTGAATCCACCGTCCAGCCTTCGAGCTGTTGGATGCGCTCTTCCAGATGGTCATGGCGACTGGAATAACCCGGGAGATTCTCAAACTCATGGATGAGGGCCAGAACATGTCGGGCCCCGTCGCGGGCGGCCTCGATGACCGTGATCTCGGGATCCAGTTCGAAGGCTTGCGACAAATAGCCCGTCACCAGTTCCCGTCGCCGCGTGATGACTCCGTCATCGGCCTCGGCTTCTCCAGCCAGGAGCCGCATGAAGGTCGATTTGCCGGCACCATTGCGACCCACGAGTCCAATGCGGTCGCCCGCCGACAGGGCCAGTGAGGCCCGGTCCAACAGGGCCCGGTCGTTGATGTTCAGGACGAGGTCCTGAGCGGAAATAAGCACGCCTTCGTTCACGATGAGGCCCAGAGCCTACACAGGAACCAAAGCCGGAGCCACGGACGGTTTGTCCTTTCGGGTGGGTGGCTTTGATCGCCCGTCGCCCGTCGCCCGTCGCCTGTCGTGAGTCGCTGGCCCGCTTCACCGCCTCGACATTGCTCCCGTTGGTGCGACGGTCTCTCTCAGACGCATGGCCCACCGCCCCCTCCACAACGATGCCCCGCTCCGCTCCTGCCTCTATGAGGCTCGGGTGATGCACCATCGACTTGAGCCACGGGTGCACCGCTTCGAGTACGGGATCTTCCTGTCCTGCCTCGACCTCGACGAACTCGACGCGCTGGATGCGCGCCTGCGTTGCTTCAGTCACAATCGTCGCAACTGGTTGGAGTTTCGGGATTCGGATCATCTCCCTCATCCGGACGGCGAAAAAGGCGATGCAAAAACCGGAACGAAAAACGCCCTGAAAACCTGGCTCGGTCATCAGGGAATCGTTCTGGCAGACGACGACAAAGTCCTGCTAGTCACCTTGCCCCGTATCGCCGGCTATGTGTTCAACCCGGTCAGCTTCTATTTTTGTGCCAAGGCCTCGGGCGAAGCGATTTGCGCGGTGGCCGAAGTCGGCAACACCTTCGGCGAACTGAAGCCCTACGTGGTCCCGCTCGAGGCCGATCGCAATGGCACATCGTTCCGCTGCATCGTGCCGAAGCACTACTATGTGTCACCGTTCACCGCGCTGGACGTGTGCTTTGATTTTCAACTCCAGACTCCGGGCCCCGGGCTGCGTATCGCCGTCAACGACGTGCGCGACGGGCGCAACCTGCTCATCACCACCCTGACCGGAACCCAGCGTCCGTTCACCGATCGGGAGGTCCTTCGCTTGAGCCTCCGCTACCCGCTGGTGACCCTGAAGGTGATCACCGCCATCCACTGGCAGGCACTCCGACTGTGGCTCAAACGGGTGCCTTGGCATGCCAAGTCCGAGCATCGCGAACTGCAACGCGGCGTCTTCCGTCCCCACGCATCCATCGCTCCGAATCCTGCCGATTCCCGATAATGCAAATCCTGAGGTTGTGGATCCGGTAAATCAGCCCACCATCGCAATGTCTTTTTCACCATGAGCCGTTCCCATCCCGACTCGATCCTTCCGACGATTGCCGCTGCTTCCGCCGGGACTCTGGATGCTACCCAGAACCCACCAGCCCGACGCTGGATGGATTCCATGGCGCAGAACCTCGTGACCTCGCTCTTCCAGCCCATGTCTCAGGGACATTTGCGGATGGTTCATCCGGATGGTTCGGTCCGGGAGTTCGGCTCCGCCGGACAAACTCCGGGTGCGGAGATCCACGTGCGGCAGTGGCGTTTCTTCACGCGGTGCGCCATCGGCGGCGACATCGGCTTTGGCGAGGCCTACCAAGACGGGGACTGGGAAACGCCGGATCTGGCCGCGGTCATCGCCTGGTTTTGCGCGAATGTGGAGGAGTCTCCCTCGATGTCCGGATCAGCCCGGAAACGGCTCCGGTTCACGCTCATGAATGCCGCCAACCGCCTGCGGCACTTCCTCAACCGAAATTCGCTCACCGGTTCGCGGGCCAACATCGCGGCCCATTACGATTTGGGTAACGCCTTCTATTCCCAGTGGCTCGATGCCACCATGACCTACTCGGCGGCTCTGTTCGAATCCCCCGACCAATCCCTCGAGGCCGCCCAAACCGCCAAGTACGAACGCCTCTGCCGGGAACTGCGACTGAAGTCCGGTGAACACCTGCTGGAGATCGGCTCCGGGTGGGGAGGCATGGCCAGTCACGCCGTCCGCACCCGTGGGGCTCGAGTCACCACCATCACGCTGTCCGAGGCCCAGGCCGCCTATTGTCGCGATCGTTTCGCGCGGGAAGGCATCTCCGATCGCGCCGAGGTGCGGGTGATCGATTACCGTCTGGTGACAGGGCAGTTCGACAAGATCGTCAGCATCGAGATGATGGAGGCCATCGGCGACCAGTACCTCGAGGCGTACTGTCAAACCGTCCAACGCCTGCTCAAACCCAACGGGTTGTTCGCGGCCCAATTCATCACCTACCCCGATTCGCGCCATGCCGAGTTGCGCCGCGGAGTGGACTGGATCCAGAAGCACATCTTCCCAGGCTCGCTGCTGCTCTCGCTCAACCGCGTGAACCAGTCGATGCAACAAACCGGACACCTGCACCTGCACAGCCTGCATGACATGGGGCTCGACTATGGCCGCACGTTGCGCGAGTGGCGCCAGCGCTTCAACCAAGGTCTGCAAGAGGTGCGCCATCAAGGTTTCGACGATCACTTCATCCGCACGTGGAATTACTACCTGGCCTACTGTGAATCGGCCTTCCTGTGGCGGAACATCAGCGTGGTACAAGCCACTTGGACGGCCCCGAACAATCGCAGCCTGATGTCGGCTTAAGCCCGAGACCCACCCCATGAGCTTGCCCACTCCGCTGATCTTGATCCTCGCGGGGCTGACTTTCGTGGTCGTGGAAATGCTGCTGACCTTTCAGGTGGCCCGGCGACTGGGGAATTTCGGCATTGTCGATATCGTGTGGTCGGCGGGGTTCACGCCCTTGATCCTGCTTTACTTGCTGGTCACCGGCTGGCGGGCGCACTCGGCATTGCCAGACGGCCCATCGCTGTTGCAGGCGCTGAGCCCGAGGCTGCCCCTGAGCCTCATGGTGGCGGCTTGGAGCCTTCGACTGGGCCTTCACTTGCTGGTGCGGGTGCGATCCCACCATCCGGTGGAAGATGTCCGCTATGCCCAACTCCGGAGGGAATGGGGGCCGCAGACCGACCGGAAAATGCGAGGCTTCTTCCTGCTCCAGGGAGCCCTTCAAGTGGTGCTGTCCATCCCCTGGATCTTGGCCAGCGTGAACCCTCCCGATCCCAGGGCCGGCGGATCGGCCACGGTGTGTTTCTGGGGCGGATTGGGACTGTGGGTCACCGGTATTCTGGGCGAATCGCTGGCAGACCACCAACTGGCCCAATTCCGGGCAGATCCCGCCCGACGCGGACAGGTGTGTCAGCAGGGACTTTGGCGCTACTCACGTCACCCCAATTACTTCTGCGAATGGTTGGTGTGGGTGGGCTACGGAATCTTTGCCTTGGCCAGCCCTTGGGGATGGCTGGGCCTCGTGGCACCGGCGTTGATGTATCACTTCCTGGTGAACGTCACCGGCATCCCCATGACCGAGGCCTTGTCGGTGAAGTCCAAGGGAGGGGCGTATCGTCGCTACCAACAAACCACCAACGCCTTTTTCCCGGGCCCGCCGGGACAACTCTGAACGGCATCCCTCGTTCCCGAGAAGGGGCGGAACCTGAATCCCGGAAGGTTCGCCCCACTGAATCCGGACACTCTGCCTCATTGACGATCGTCCCGACGGACCGGAGCTTTGGAGGCAACGACAGCGCGACCATGAGTACCGTCACCATTGCCCCGCCGCCTGCGACCTCGGGCCCGCCCATCCAGCGGGAGACGACCGCCGGCAATTACTTCGTCGCCAATTATCCCCCATTCGCTTTCTGGAGCGCCGAGGCCATTCCCGCCTTCCATCAGGCGCTCGATCAAGCACCGCAGCCGGGGGTTCCGCTGGGGCTCTACACCCACATCCCCTTCTGCCGGAAGCGTTGCCATTTCTGCTACTTCCGCGTCTACACCGACAAGAATGCCGACGACATCAAGGCCTACCTCGATGCGCTGCTCAAAGACCTCGCCAGCTACTCCCAAAAGGCGGTGATCGGAGGCCGGAAACCCCGCTTCATTTATTTTGGAGGAGGCACTCCGAGCTACCTGTCTCCGGACCAACTCCGGTATCTCACCGAAGGCATGAAACGCTTGCTGCCCTGGGATGAGGCGAGCGAAATCACCTTCGAAGCCGAGCCGGGCACACTCACCGATCACAAGCTGCGGGCCATCCGCGAAATGGGTGTCACCCGACTAAGTCTGGGCATCGAACACTTCGATGACCACATCCTGGAAATCAACGGACGCGCCCACCGCTCCAAGGAGATCCAGCGGGCCTACGCCTACGCCCGGGAAATCGGCTTCCCCCAAATCAACATCGACCTCATCGCCGGCATGGTGGAGGAGACTCCTGAAAAGTGGCAGGAGACCGTGGCCAAGGCGGTGGCGATGGAACCCGACTCGGTGACCATTTATCAAATGGAGGTGCCCTACAACACGGGTATCTACCGGCAAATGAAGGCCGAAGGAAAGTTGGTGGCACCGGTCGCTGACTGGGACACCAAGCGCCGTTGGGTGGATGAGGCGTTCCGAGCCTTCGAGGCGCGTGGCTACACGGTCACGAGCACGACCACCGTGGTGAAAGATCCTGCCCGGGTGAAGTTCGAGTACCGTCAGGGACTCTTCAGCGGGGCTGACCTCTTGAGCATCGGCGTGGCCAGCTTTGGACACCTCAACCGGGTACACTACCAGAACCACCACGATTTCCAGCCGTACGTCGATGCGGTCAACGCAGGCCAACTGCCGACCTACCGGGCCTACCTCCTGCCGGACGACGAGCGCTACCTGCGGGAATTCATCCTCCAATTGAAACTTGGGACCGTGGGTATCGGGGCCTTCACGGAGAAGTTCGGTGAGGATCCCCGCACTCGATTCGCTGCGCCGCTGGCCACGCTCAAGACCTGGGGATTTCTCGTGGAATCGGAGACCCATCTGGGACTCACCCGGGATGGCCTGCTGCAAGTCGATCGCCTGCTGCAGGAATTCTTCAAGCCTGAGCACCGCACGGGCCGCTATGCCTGAGTCTTCCGACCCCACAGTTGCCATATCCGCTGCAACGGCCAGCGCTGGCGCGCGCTTGAGCCATTTGGATGCGGAAGGCGAGGCCCGCATGGTCGATGTCTCGACCAAGCCCGCATTGTTCCGGGAAGCGGTGGCCTGTGGTGAGATCCTCCTGTCGTCTTCGACCCTCGACCTGATGGAGGGACACCAAATGGCCAAAGGCAATGTCCTGGCCACGGCCCGGATTGCCGGCATCCAGGCGGCCAAACGCACCGGAGACTTGATCCCCATGTGCCATCCGCTGCCGATTTCGCATTGTGAGATTCAGTTTGAAACACCCAACACGCGAGATCGCATCCGCATCACTGCGTCGGCCCGAATCACGGCCGCCACGGGTGTTGAAATGGAGGCGCTGACCGCTGTCTCGGTTGCTGCATTGACCATCTACGACATGTGCAAAGCCGTCGACAAAGGCATGGTCATCGGCGAAATCCGCTTGCTGAAGAAAACCAAGGCCGAACGACCGCCCCTCTGAATCCATCAAGCCATGCTCCGTGGCTCAAAACCCGGTTGACCGGGAAGGCGGGTGACAGGAAATGGTCGGTCCAAAGACCCATTTTATGGCCCAACAATTCTACGCTCTCAAAGACGGGCAGTCGCTGATCCGCTGATCAGGATGGCTTGAAAGTGGACGACAAGCTTCGGAAGAACTCCTTCCTGGCCAAGCTTTGAGTAACTCCCACTGCTTGGGTTAAACTTTCAACCACGATATCGCCCCTTTTTCGATGCCGGAGCTTTGGGCTCCCTGCAGGGGTTGAGTATGCCCTACCGAGGCGAAAGCAAAAACCCGCCGGTTTGGCCGGCGGGTTTTTGTTTGTTTCGATTAAGACAACTGATTCCAGTTGATCGATTTCAGTTCATTGATTTCAGGCAACTGACTTCAATCAACCAATTTGAGGATGGGCTGAACCCACCGAAAATTACGGACGGTTCGGATCAGCAGCGGCGTAACCCGTGATGGAGACCGGGGCAGCCGGGGTGTAAGGCACGTCAACCGTGACGACCTTCTGCTCGGTAACCGGGATTCCATTGATGATCACAGGGTTGCCGTTACCGTCCAGCTTAGGCACGGTCACCGTGGACTCAACCTTCTTGGTGAACACGGTGGTCTCAGTCACGACCGCAGTGTTGCCCGGGATGGTAATGGGGCCACTCTTGGCGGTCGCGGAGCTCTTCATGGAGCGGCGAGCCTTGGCCAAGGTGACTTCGCCACGGATATCATCCATCTTGGAAGGAACCAAACGACCAGCGGTCGCGAGAATGACGGCGTCCTTACCTTCGGTGGCGAAGGTAGCGGCAGCGACAACGGTGCGAGCCATTTCAGGAGCAGCCTCGAGGCAAGCAGCGACAACCGCCTCAGTGGCTTCAGGAGCCTTGCGGAGGACAGCGCCCACCACGGTGGAAAGAGCGGTCGGGTGGTTTTTGGCAACGGCGATGACAGCAGTCTTCGCAATTTCAACGCGGTCTGCCTTGTCTGCGGAGACAACCAGCTTCGCGGCAACGACAGGCATGTCGACAACCCGAGAAGACAAGATCTTCTGGGTCAAAACCTGCGTCTCGGTGGAGGTGAGGGCGAAGGCCGATGAGCTCATCACCAGAGAAGCAGCGGCAACCAGAGCAGAGTGTTTCAGGAGATTCATATACAAGACTGAATAAGCAACTTGAGACCGACTTTGTGCCTCGAATAAATCGGATCCCCCATAACCCGTCAACCCTTTATCCAAAAAAGTTTTTCACAATCAACAGATCGGATAGCGAGAACTGCTAGCGATCCGAACCGCACTCACCGAAAACCCCCAATGAACCCACTCGAGTTCCAGACCACCCGTCAAGCAGCCTGCCGTTGTTCGCGGCGTTGGACCAACGGAGGGATCTCGCGGCGGACCACCGCTCGGTTGATTTGGACACTGACCACATCGTCGCTGTCCGGCAACTCGAACATGAGATCCTGAAACAACTCTTCGGTCAGGGCCCGGAGGGCGCGCGCGCCCGTTTTTTTGCGCGAGGCCATGCTGGCCAACTCCGCGATGGCATCATCCGTGAAACTCAATTCTACGCCGTCCAGCGACAAGAGTTTGGCGAACTGACGGGTCAAGGCGTTGCGCGGACGCGTGAGCACTTCGGTCATCTGAGCCTCGGTCAACTCGTCCAGCGCAGTCACCACCGGCAACCGGCCGATGAATTCCGGAATGAAACCGAAACCCATGAGATCTTCCGGTTCCACACGATGGAGCAGAGGCCGCTGAGCTTGCACCTGTTCTGCAGGAACCGAGGCTGCCGATTCACGAGGTTCGGTACCAAATCCGATGGAGCGGCGGCCCAGACGGCGCTCGATGATGCGATCCATACCCACGAAGGCCCCTCCGCAAATGAACAGGATCTGGGTGGTGTCGATCCGGATGTATTCCTGCTGAGGATGTTTGCGGCCACCCTGCGGGGGAACGTTGCACACCGTGCCCTCAAGAATCTTGAGAAGTCCCTGTTGAACCCCCTCGCCCGAAACGTCACGTGTGATGGAGACGTTCTCGGTCTTGCGCGCAATCTTGTCGATCTCGTCGATGTAGACGATGCCCATCTGGGCCCGACGGACATCGAATTCTGCAGCTTGGAGCAATCGCAAGATGATGTTCTCAACATCCTCTCCGACATAACCGGCTTCTGTAATGACCGTGGCATCGGCGATGGCGAAGGGAACATCGAGCACCTTGGCCAGTGTCTTGGCCAGGAGGGTCTTGCCACAGCCGGTCGGTCCGAGGAGCAGGATGTTGCTCTTCTCGATCTCCACCGAATCCGCGTCGTCGATGGTCGTCGGGAGGGTTTCGCCACCCGCCGCAGATCGATTGGATGCCAGAACCCGCTTGTAATGGTTGTAAACCGCGACGCTGAGGGTGCGCTTGGCTCGGTCCTGACCGATGACATGCTGGTCCAACTGGCGCTTGATCTCCGACGGTTTTGGAATGCGAAGGGTGGGTGCCGACGGCTTATCGTTCTCGGAACGGGACTCCTTCTCGAGCACCCCGCTGCAAACACCCACACAGGCGTCACAAATGTACACGCCAGGTCCCGCTATGAGCCGTTTCACCTCGGCCTTCGACTTGCCGCAGAAACTGCACATCGTGATCTGGGTTGCGCGCGCCATGGACGTCGGAGAATAGATCCCGGTTCATTCCTGCCAATGGGAAAGCAGGGGGCTTTCCCCTGTCAGACCCAATCATCAATGCGATCCCAGACACCGTTGCCTTAGATCTTCTGGACCCAGATACCTTGGCCGGACTCTGGATCTCGAGACGATCAGGACTTGGTGTCGGTGGGGATCAACGCCGGGACGTCCTTGCGGCTGGAAACCACCTCATCGACCAGACCGAACTCACGAGCCTCTTCGGCCGACATGAAGTTGTCGCGGTCGCAGGCGCGTTCCACCACCTCGTAGGGTTGACCGGTGTGTTTGGAAAGGATGGTGTTCAGTCGCTCCTTGAGCTTCAGCATGAACTTGACCCGGATCTCCACATCGCTGGCCTGACCTTCCGCCCCGCCGAGCACCTGATGGATCATGATGTTGGCATTGGGCAGCGCGAAACGCTTCCCCTTCGTGCCACCAGCCAAAAGCACCGCACCCATGCTGGCAGCCTGACCGACGCAGTAGGTGTTCACGTCGCAAGTCAGCCATTGCATCGTGTCATAGATGGCCAGACCAGCGGTGACACTGCCTCCCGGGGAGTTGATGTAGAAGTGGATGTCCTTCTTCGGATCGGTCATTTGCAGGAAGAGGAACTGCGCGACGATGACATTGGCCACCATGTCATCGACCGGGGTTCCCAAGAAGATGATCCGGTCCACCAGGAGGCGGCTGTACAGGTCGTAGCCCTTTTCACCGCGGCCGGTCTGCTCGATGACGTACGGAATATTAACGAAATTGCGCATGGTTGGTCTTTCAGCGTCCAAGGCTAGGGTTGACCCCGGGGACCGTCAAGGAACCGGGACCCAAACCAAGAATAGGCAATCCAAAGGCCCTACCGCTTTGGGATCGACCCCCAGGCACATCGGACCGCACGATTGCTCCGTCAGCACCGGCGCACCGACCCAGACCGGAACTGAATCCCCATTGCGTTCGGATTGACCGTGTCCCAACCACCCTCCAGCCCACTCCAACTGCGGCATGCCTATGGGTTTGCCGTGTTCAACGCGCTGTCGTTCCAGGTGATTCTCGGTGGGCCGATGGTGCTCTACGCAAAGTCCCTCCATGCCAGTGCCACCGTGCTGGGGATCGTGGCCGGTATGATGCCACTGCTGACCATCACCCAAATACCGGCCGCCGCGTACCTCGATCGCATTGGCTACAAGCGCTTCGTGATGTCGGGATGGTCGGCTCGGATCGTCTTCGCCTTCCTAATGGCGCTGACGCCACTGGCTGGTTTCTGGATCAGCAGCGGCGGACAATTGATCCTCCTCTTGGTCACGCTCTTCGGTTTCAACCTGTGCCGTGGCATCGCCAGCAGCGCCTGGCTCCCGTGGATCACCGGCTTGGTACCGCTCGAATTGCGGGGGCGCTACCTCGCGGGTGATCAGGCGGCTTCCAACGGGGCCAGCTTCCTGTGCTTCCTGATCGTGGCCACCTTGCTCGGAGCCGGAGGGTGGCTGCCTGCACCTGCGCAATCGTGGCAATTCATGCTGGCCTTCGCCTTCAGCGGAATCATGGGGGTGATCAGTCTCCGATTCCTGAGGCGAATGCCCGACACTCCGGTTCCTCCGCACGAGCGCAGTGGGGCTGGAAAGGTCCCTTGGGCCGCCATTGCCTCACATCCGCCCTTCCGGAAGCTGCTCGAACTCAATGCCGTCTGGTCCCTGGCCTACGGCGGGCTCACCACGTTTGTCGTGGCCTTCCTGAAGAGCGGGGCGGACTTGCCCGATGGGTCCATCCTCATGCTCATGGCGGTGCAATTCATCGGTGGTCTGGGAGCCTACTGGTTTGGTGGTCGTCGATTAGACCTCCACGGAAGCAAGCCTGCCTTCGGCTTCATTACGATTGCTGGATTCGTGGTCGCCGGCGGTTGGTTCCTCATGGCGGCCGGAGTCTGGACGCCCCGCATTCCGCTCGTCCTGGGCTTCATTGTGCCACTGGGGTTGCTCAACGCCCTCCACTCGGCGGCCAACAACCGACTGGCCATGGCCATTGTGCCCCGCATGGGCCGAAACCACTTCTTCGCGCTCTTCATGGTGGTCTGGCAGGTGACGCTGGGCTTGTCGCCGGTGCTGTGGGGATTGCTCATCGACACCGTCGGCGGGTTTCAAGCGCGCACCCTCGGGTTGGAGTGGAATCGCTACAGTCTGTTCTTTGGTTTGGTCATGGTGACCTTCTTGGGCGCCTTCAAGGCCAGCCTGCGGCTCGAAGAACCCCAGGCAGCGGGCGTGGAAACCCTCCTGAGGGACCTCTTCATTCAAGAACCCCGCCGGCTCTTCACTCGGGCCTTGGGTCGGAATGCCTGACTGAATCGTTCCGACTGAGAAACCCCACCGTCCTCGGGAACCCCCTACCCTGCTGGGGCGTTATTGCTGGGACGTTCTGCAAATTCGGATCCAAAGATCCTTCGGGCGGCAAGACCGGCCGGTTGGACCCGGCACGGGTTTCCCTCAGACACAGGCACTGACCATTAAATCCCCAGAAACCCTCGTTTTTGAGGTTTGGCATCCTCGCTGCTATCGACCGGATAACTGATCATGATGAACCGATCGTTTTCCAACGACCCGCTGTGGATCTCCCTCGTCGAACAATTCCGGGAGGCCTGCGTGCTGCGACGCAATGGTCGCCATAGCGAATCGGAACACCTGCTCCAGACGGAATTGCCCAACAAGATCGCCGCCTGGTCAAAACAACCCCTGCCCGGAGGCCTCGATCGACGAAGTATCCTCGAGACCATGTTCCAAGAAGAGCAGCGCCGGGTGGAGGAAGCCTTCTTCGTCCAGAAACTCGTGGCCACCCAGATCGAGGAACAGCTCCTGCCCAAGCTTTGCTTCATGATCGCCGAAGAAATTCGCGACGTGGTCCGCTCCGAAGCCCGTGCAGGAAACCGATCCGGAGCTCTATCTGGAACCATGGCTGGAACGGGCCTGGGTGACGTGCTGGCGCGCCGGATGACCCAGTCTCCCGCCCGCCCCCGCGTTCAGTTTGATGAGTCCTCGCCGGACGACGATCACCAGCTTCAGGCTGCCTGAATTGTTCCAGCTAAATCGATTCGGATGGACTGCTTCGGCTGAGTTTAAAACCTGCGTCGGCCGCACTCTATTCAGTCGGCCGACTGTCCTATTGTTTCCGTCAATCCACCGTGTCCATCTGGGCACCCGGGCAGAATTCGGCCGATGCCATGCGACGACGGCTGCCGGTCACACGGGTTTCGTTCACTGCATTGGGCCGGAGCATGCGCTTCTGCCGTTCACGGTCACCGGCCCCCTTGACCACCGGGATGGGCTTGCCGGTGTTGATGTCGAGGCCGGTCACATACATCGCCGCTGATCCCGTCATGGGCAGCGGGATGAAGTCCTGCACCTGCTGGAGATTCCACTTCTCCTCCTTGAGGAACTGTTCCACCGCTCCCATTTCTTTCTCGGTGCATCCAGGGAAGCTCGAGATGAAGTAAGGCACGAGGTACTGCTCCTTACCGGCCTGCTCGCTCAAGTCGAAGAACTTGTCCATGAAGGCCGGGAAGTCTCCGGCCGGCTTGCGCATGCGTCGCAGCACGTCGGGATTCATGTGCTCTGGCGCCACCTTCATGTGACCCGAGACATGGTTCTGCACCAGTTCCTTCATGTACTCCGGGGTCCGAAGCGCGACATCCATGCGAATGCCCGACTGGACGAAGACATGCTTCACCCCGGGCTGCGTGCGGGATCCCTTGAGCAGATCGAGACCAGCCTTTTCGTTGATCTCGAACACCGGACAAATCGACGGCCACAGGCAACTCGGCCGGTGGCACTTCTTGCACTCCTCGGCGTGGCCGTTGCGGGCACCGTACAAATTGGCCGTGGGGCCGCCCAAGTCGGACACCGTGCCCCGAAAGGTGGGTGAGGCCGACAACTTGCGGATTTCCTTGAGCACCGAATCGATGCTGCGGCTGGAGAGGAACTTGCCCTGGTGGAAACCGAGTCCACAAAAAGTGCAACCACCCGGGCACCCGCGGGACACGATGATGGAATCCTTGATGGTGGCGAAACCGGGCACGGGCTCGGTGTAGCTCGGGTGCGAGGCCCGCATGAAAGGCAACTCGTACAGGGCATCTAGATCAGGGCCATCGACCGGAAAGGCGGGAGGCTCCTGCAACAAGGCCCGGTTGCCGTGCATTTGCACCAGCCGTCGACCGCTGTGGGGCGTTTGCTGGGCCTCGACCACCTTGGTCAGGCGCATCAAATGGGTCTTGTCAGCCTGAAGGTCTTCCCACGAGGGCAGGATGAGGCAGTCGGACAAATCTGCTTCGGCCGTGGCCTTGCCGCCGAGGAACAAGGCGGTGCCGCGGATGCCGGAGAAGTCACGGTTGCCAGACTGAAGACGACTGACGATCTCACGCACCGCCGACTCGCCCATGCCGTACACCAACACATCGGCCTTGGCGTCGGCCATGATGGAGGGCTTGAGCTTGTCTTCCCAGTAGTCGTAATGAGCCACGCGACGCATGGAAGCCTCCATGCCTCCCAGCACCACGGGAACACCGGGAAAGGAGCGGCGGGCCATCTGGGAGTAGACCACCGCGGCGTGGTTGGGACGGCGTCCCGGAACACCACCGGCACTGTACACGTCGTCCTTCCGGCGGTGCCGGGCGGCCGTGTAGTTGGACAGCATCGAGTCGAGATTGCCCGCCGTAATGCCCACAAACAACCGGGGTGCCCCCATGCCCTGGACGGACTGGATGTCCTTCCAATCGGGTTGGGCGATGATGCCCACGCGCAGGCCCATGTTTTCCAGGACCCGCCCGATCATCGCCGAACCAAACGACGGATGATCGACATACGCATCACCAGTGATGATGAGGACGTCCAGTTCAGACCACCCCTTGGCGGTCATTTCCGCGCGGGTCATCGGCAGGAAGCCGTTGTCGGAAACCTGAGAACCGCGCGCTTTGCCTGGAGTCACAGCCATGTCCCAAATGAAAGCCCACCTCCGCTCAAATGGCAACCAATAGAAAAGGGGTCGGTCCCTCACTTTTACACAAAAGGGGCCACTCTCACTTATTCCCAAAGGCGGGTGGTGGGTCCGGGACTGCTGGCGAGGCGAAGTTCCTCGGGGGGGGGGCTCCGCGGGATCGGTCCTGCGCTCGCAGGGAACGTTGGGGCCACCTGAGCTTTCGCGCTGGCGCGCGAGGGGGATCAGGATGTCGACGTTCCTATGCTCGCTCCGACCCGGTCCCGCTGCCGCTTCGTGGAAGCGCAGGAAGCCTCGGGGATGGTGAGGCGTTCGGAGTGCCCCAACGGGACACCGCCTACCAGCCCGGGGTGAAACCCCGGGTATGGCGCACCACCTTCCGCTTCACTGAAGAAAAGCATCCTCGATGCTATGGCTGCGCCTGCGCGATCGCCTACTCGAAGAACCCGCGGATGGCCGTGATCACTCGATCGACCTGGTCGTCGGTGAGTTCGGGATACATCGGCAAGGGTTGGATGCGCCGACTGACGGCTTCGGTCACCGGATAATCGCCCGGCTGACCACCTTGATCAGCATAGCAGCGCTGAAGGTGCAGGGGTACCGGGTAGTAGATGAGCGTTGGAATGCCCGCGGCCTCGAGGTGCTTTTGAAGGGCATCCCGTCGATCAGTCAGCAGGGCGTACACATGCCACACGTGGGTGTTGCCAGGGGCAACCACTGGCAGCTCGACCGGTAGGCCGGCCAGGCCGGCCGAATACCGCGCGGCGATTGCGGCCCGGCGCTGGTTCCAGCGGGCCAGGTGCGGAAGCTTCACGCGGAGGATGGCCGCTTGAAGTTCATCGAGCCGCGAATTGAACCCGTGCAAGTCGTGGTAGTAGCGCTTCTCGATGCCATGGACGCGGAGCATCCGCAGCTTCTTAGCCAGGGCCGGGTCTTGGGTGAGGCACATGCCACCGTCGCCGTCGGCCCCGAGGTTCTTCGTGGGGTAAAAACTGAGACAGCCGATGCGACCAATACCGGCCAGACCACGGCCTTCCCACGTCGCCCCGATGGCCTGGGCGCAGTCTTCTACCAGCGACAGTCCGTGGCGCTCGCACAAGGGTAAGAGCTCTCCGAGCGGCGCGGCCTGACCAAAGAGATGCACGGGCAACAGGGCCTTGGTGCGCGGCGTGATGCGCCGGGCCACATCGGCGGCATCGAGGGTGAAAGTCCGCGGATCGATGTCGGCGAAAACCACCTTGGCCCCCAACTGATGAATGCTCTCGGCCGGCGCGATGTAGGTAAACGGGCTGGTGATGACCTCGTCGCCGGGACCGATGTCGAGGGCCTTCAGCGCCAACGTCAACGCGTCGGAACCGGAGTTGACCCCGATGCCA
This sequence comes from Akkermansia muciniphila, assembly GCA_945861075.1. Lineage (GTDB taxonomy): Bacteria > Verrucomicrobiota > Verrucomicrobiia > Limisphaerales > UBA9464 > SXXZ01. Next base: position 7,803 of record CAMATE010000001.1, on the reverse strand, counting down.
TGGGCCGCGCCACAAAAGGCCGCGACCTCTTGCTCGAGGGCCGCGACATTGGGGCCCAGAATGAAGTGGCCGGCATCGATGACCGCAGTGACGGCGCGCAGCAACTCCTCGCGCAAGGGCGCGGTTTGCGCTCCGGGATTCAGGAAGGCAATCGGGGTCATCAGTTGGGACCTAATCGGAGAAATCAATGGAGGCGGAAGGAGGCGCTGAACTGCGGCGACACACGTCTCAGAAATAGCCAGCCTTCTTGCGGTCTTCCATGGCGGCCTCGCTGGCCTTGTCATCAGCGCGGGTGCCCCGCTCGGTGACGCGGGCCGCGGCGACTTCGGCGATGATGTCGTCCACCGAGTCGGCCGGGCTCTCGATCATGCCCGTGCTAATCATGTCGGCGATGGTCCGCACCCGGACCACCAGCGACTTCACCGGCTCGCTGGGCTTAGGCCGCCCGCCCTCGTACGGATCGGGCCGCGAGGCATCGGTGTGCGGCGGGGGCACCGGCAACCACTGGCCGCCGCGGCGGAAACAATCGCGACGGTGGCTGAAGTAAATATTGGGCACCTCGAGGCGCTCCTGGCGGATGTATTCCCACACGTCCATCTCGGTCCAGTTGGACAACGGGAACACGCGCATGTTTTCGCCCTGATTGAGGCGAGCGTTGTAGAGGTTCCAGATTTCGGGCCGCTGGTTCTTCGGATCCCACTGACCGAAGGCATCGCGGAAGCTGAAAAAGCGCTCCTTGGCCCGGGCCTTTTCTTCGTCGCGGCGAGCCCCGCCGATGCAGCAGTCGAAACGAAACTCTTCGATGGCGCCGAGCAGCACCGGGATTTGCAACTGGTTGCGGCTCAACTGACCCGGCGTCGGGGTGACGAAGCCTTTGGCAACGCCTTCATCGACGGTGCGGACGATGAGCTTGGCTCCCAATTCCTGGGCGCGGCGATCGCGAAACTCGATGAGTTCGGGGAACTCATGGCCGGTTTCCACGTTGAGGAACGGCAACGGCAAATCGGAAGGCCGGAAGGCTTTCTCGGCCAGACGCAGGAGGCAGATAGAATCCTTGCCGCCGGAGAACAGCAGGGCCGGACGCTCGAATTCGGCGGCCACCTCGCGCATGATGTGGATGGCCTCGGTCTCGAGGTACTGGAGATGGTCGAGTTGGTAGCTTCTCATGGAAGGCAGGCTCAGGTCTGAATGGGACAATTGTTTGGTTAGGTTCAGACCGTAGCGACGGCCTTGCCACCCCAGGCGGCATGCAAACCGCACTCCCGTTTGTCGTCGGCCTTGGCAGGATCGAAGTAGTCCCACTCGTTGGGCAAATCGTTCTCCTTCAGATAAGCCTCCATCTGGGCATCGCTCCAGTAGAAGAGTGGGCTCAACTTGAGCGATCCGAAATTGCCGTCAGGGCTAACGATGTCGAGGCCGGCCCGGTTGGGGTTCTGGACTTGTCGCAACGCGGTGATCCAAACCGTCGGCGCCAACTCGCACATGCCGCGCTGGAAGGGCTCGAGCTTCATGACGGTGCTGAAGGCCTTGATGCGCTCTTCATTCTCCGGGGTGGGCTCGGGCATGCCGCCGTCCACGGCATCATAGTGGGCAGCCGTCTTGCGCGGCAGATAGGCCTTGATGTTGAGCTTCAAGCGCGCCCGGAGCGCCTCGGCGTGCCGGTAGGTGGCCGGCCGGTTGTAGCCGTGATCGACCCAAAGCACCGGGATGTCGGGCTGGAGTTGGGTCACCAGGTGCAAGATCACCGCCTCGTACGGACGGAAGTTGGTCGAAACGATGGCCCGTCCGCCCGAGCGCTCCAGACCCCAGCGGACGATGTCCAGCGGGGACTGGGACTTGAGGGCGGCGTTGGCGGCTTGCTGTTCAGCGGGAGTCATCACCGGATAAGGCAGGAATGCAGTAAGGCTGGGGGATCGTGGCCGAGGAGCCCGTTCAGGCAGCGACAGCGGTAGTCTCGGTCGGCTGCTCAGGCCAAAACACGCGGGCGACCCAATCGCCGAAGCGTTCACCGGCGAGCCGCTCGGCCTTGTAGCGGACCAGCAGCGGACGCAATTCAGTCTCGGTGTCGGTTTCCTTCATGGTTTCCTTCCAGATGCGGTTGAGCCGGGTGCCCGTGGTGTTGCCACCGAGCCAAACTTGATAGCGGCCAGGGCCTTTGCCGACGAACCCGATCTCGGCCATGTACGGACGCGCGCACCCATTGGGGCACCCCGTCATGCGGATGATGATTTCTTCTTCATTGAGACCGACCTCAGTGCACAAGTCCTGGATGCGGTCGAGCAGCGAGGGCAGGAAGCGCTCCGACTCGGCCAACCCCAGTCCACACGTGGGCATCGACGGGCAGGACATGGCGGCCGCATGCAGCACGCCAGCCTGCTTTTCGGTCTTCACGCCATGCTCATGCAGCAAGGCGGTGATGGCCGCTTTGTCGGCGTCGGTGACATTGGCCAGCACGACATTCTGATTGGCCGACAGGCGGTATTCCACGCCGTCGAACTGCTCGGCCACGCGGCGCAGGGCCGTCTTCTGGCGGCGGGTCTCGGTGTCCTTCACGCGGCCCGACTCGACGAAGAGGGTCAGGAACCAGCGGCCATCCAAGGCCTTCTGCCAGCCGTAGGCGTCGGTGGTGGTGACGAACTGCACCGGCCTGGCCGGCTGGAATTGGATACCCGCACGGCGGGCCACCTCGTCGCGGAACCACTCCACACCCTTTTCCTGCAGCACATACTTGAGACGGGCGTGCTTGCGGTCGGTGCGATCACCGGAGTCACGGAAGACCGTGAGCACGGCCTTGGACACCTCGACCAGCGCCGAGCGCGGGAAGAATCCCACCACATCGGCCAGGCGCGGATAGGTGACGGTGTTGCCGTGGCTGCGGCCCATGCCACCGCCGGCCGTCAGGTTGTAGCCGACGAGTTCGCCGTTCTGGACGATGGCGATGAAGCCCATGCACTGGGTGAAGATGTCGATGTCGTTCACCGGCGGGATGACGAAGCCGATCTTGAACTTCCGCGGCAGGTAGGTCGAGCCGTAGAGCGGGTCGACAAAGTCTTTGTTCTCGGGTGCATCCAGGTTGAGCTGCACGCCATCGATCCAGATGGAGTGGTAGGCCTTGGTTTGCGGGAGCAGAGCCTCGGAGACCTTCTTGGAATCTTCGTACACTTGCTGGCGAGCGGTACTGATCGCAGGCATGGGCGAGGCCATGACGTTGCGATTCACATCACCGCAGGCGGCCAGGGTGTCGATCATGGCCTGGTTGATCTCGCGCATGAGCGGGCCGAGACGGTCCTTGACCACGCCGTGAAACTGAACGCTCTGACGGGTGGTCAGGCGCAGGGTGTTGTTGGCGCGCTGGGTGGCGAGATCGTCGAGGGCAATCCACTGGCGGGCGCTCAGGACGCCGCCAGGAATGCGGCCGCGGATCATCCAGATGTACTGCTTGCCGCTCTTGCGCAGGTCGCGATCGTCCTGCTGATAAATGCCGTGGAATTTGATGAACTGCTCGTCGTCTGCGGAAAAGCAGGCGAGCGAGGTGTCCGCCAGAGTGGCGGCAATATTCCCGGCCAGGGTCGGAATGGCCGTCTTGAGTTCTTCGTTGCGGCTAGGCTTCTTTTCGGGGGTGGCGGCGGTGCTCATTTCCTTAGTACCGGTTTCCCGCGGAGGGCAACAGGCGGGGAGATCATCGCTGATGGCGGCTCCGAATCAATGGCGGAAAATACGGATACCCGACGATTTGAGTAGGAATTGAAGCCTTTTGAACGGGTGATGTGGACCTTCATCCGGGAGGTTTCTGGGATAGCTTTGGCGGAGGGCGGTCTGGGTGATGGCGATTGGCCGGACGAATTTCGGTTTGCCGCTGAGGAGGGAGCTCCGCCAGATTGTCGCCATGCAATCGACGTTCACGGGGCCGGTCTATGTGGTGGGAGACAATATCGACACCGATCAGATCATCCCGGCCCAGTTCCTGAATCTCATTCCGACGATCCCGGACGAGTACGAGAAGCTCGGGGCATATGCGTTGTGGGGATTGCCCGATTCTCTCTACACGACCCGCTTCGTGAAGGAAGGGGCCTTGGACACGGAGTATCCCATTGTCATCGCTGGCCGGAACTTCGGCTGCGGCAGTTCACGCGAGCATGCGCCGATTGCGATGGGTTCGGCGAACTGCGAGGTGGTGGTGGCCGAGAGCTATGCGCGGATCTTCTTCCGGAACTGCGTGGCGACGGGCGAGGTGTATCCGGTGGAGACAGAGTCGAATTTACGGGAGTATTTCAAGACGGGCGATGTGGCAACGGTCGACATCGACACGCAGACGATCCGCCACCACGGCACGGGCAAAACTTATTCGCTCAAGCCGCTGGGCGAGGTCCGGCCGGTGATCGATGCGGGCGGGATTTTCGACTATGCCCGCCAGACGGGCATGATCGCTCAGAAGGCCTGAGCTTCGGAACGCCCCGGGGCTCCTTGAGTTTGGGGCATGCCGTGCCGGGGTCCCTTCAGATGCACTGAGTCCCGAGGGCACGTTGTGGGTGAAGCTCCGCGGGATCGGTCCTGCGCTCGCAGGGAACGTTGGGGCCAGTTGGGCTTTCGCGCTGTCGCGCGACTGGAATCAGGATGTCGACGTTCCTATGCTCGCTCCGGCCCGATCCCGCTGCCGCTTCGTGGATTGGGGGCATGTCCCTCTATGGGATGGTTTGATGGTCGCCGTTGAGGAAAAACAATCGTCGTTGATCCGGTGTGTTGTGGTGATGGCGCTGAGGGGCGTGGGGACGCGGAGGCGGTGGGGGCTCTGGGGGTGGTGCTGCATTCGGAGTGCCCCAAAGGGGCAACGCATACCAGCCCGGGGTGAAACCCCGGGTATGGCGCACAACCGGTGCGTTCTGAAGGAACGCCGCATACTCCCGGGTGCCCTCACCTGTTTTGCGGTGGCGGAGTGCTGGGGCTGGCGCCGAGGGCACGTTGTCGGTGGGGCTCCGCGGGATCGGTCCTGCGCTCGCAGGGACCGTTGGGGCCGGCTGGGCTTTCGCGCGGCCGCGCGAGGGGGATCAGGATGTCGACGTTCCTATGCTCGCTCCGGCCCGGTCCCGCTGCCGCATTGGCGCGGTGAGTGGAGTCCAATGTGACTCCAAGATCATGCTCGGCTGGGGCTCGCTGGACCGGAGAGGCAGGACGAAATGAACCGGGTTCGGCTCGTGGACTTCAGGCGACTACATCGACGGTCGCACTCCGGCGGCTTCGAGGGATCGGAGGACGGCGCAGAGGGCGTCGAGGCGCGGGGTCGGGACTTTGGCACGGCGGGCCTCGCGCTGGGGTTCGTAGAAAATGGCGTCGAGTTCCATCGGGCGAGCCATCTCGAAGTCAACCACCGTAGACGGTCGGTAGGGTCCCATGGAGACGGTGCGCACCAACTCGGCATCGGCGTGGGCGGGGTCGATGGGATGGCCCAGGGCCGTGGCCACGGCGATGGTTTCGCCCATGAGGTCGCGGGCGATGGCGCGCCAGGCGGGCGTCTCGAGAACGTCCTTTGCGGTGAGCGCCCGACCCAGGGGCTGCCCAGGTTGCCACAGCCCACACGAGACACTGTCGAGGCCGGCCGAACCGGCGACGCCGAGGCCGTTGAAGGGGATGTTCCAGACGAGCTTGCGCCAGCGGGCTTGCAGCAGGTCGGGGCAGACTTCGCAGGGAATGCCGGCTGATTCCAACACGGCCGCCAAGGAACGCGTGCGGTCGGTGGGAAGGCCGAGGTGTTCGCCCAGCAAGATGGTGCCGAGGTCGATGTGGCGAATCCGGCCCGGGGCCGTGCGGTTGAGGCTCACCAAGCAAAGTCCACCGAGGACCTGCTCGGGCGGCACGATGCGGGCCAGGGCGTCTTCGTTGCCGAGGCCGTTCTGAAGCGTGAGCACGGCGGTTTGCGGCCCGACCCAGCCGGGAACCAGCCGGGGGAACTCGCCGTTCGCCGTGGTCTTGAGGCCGATGAGGACCAGGTCGACCACGCCCGCGGACTCGGGCACGCGGATGCAATTCGGATGGGCGTGAAATTCGCCGCCCCGATCGCTGACGACATGGACTCCATCGCGGGCTACCACGTCGTGGTCGGCCCGCAGTTGGAACCACACTTCGTGTCCAGCACGGGACAGCAGGGCGCCATAATAGCTGCCCAGCGCCCCGCAACCGATGACGGCGATCTTCATCGCAGAATAGAGACAGCCGGGAAACTCACAGGGCCGCGACGATGGCCGCACCCATTTCGCGGGTGCCGACGCGCCGGGCTCCGGTCTCGCTGGCGGAGAAGATGTCGCCGGTGCGCAGGCCTTGATCGATGGCCTTGCCGACGGCGGCATCCACGGCATCGGCTGCGGCATTGAGCCCGAAGCTGTAGCGCAGCATGAGGGCCACGGAGAGAATTTGGGCGATGGGGTTGGCGAGGTCCTTGCCGGCGATGTCGGGGGCAGTGCCGCCGGCGGGCTCGTAGAAGCCGAAGGTTTGCTGACCATTCGTCGCACCGAGGCTGGCGCTGGGCAGCATGCCGAGGGAACCAGCCAAGGCGGCGGCCTCGTCGCTGAGGATGTCGCCGAAGAGGTTTTCGCACAGCAGCACGTCGAACTGGGTCGGCCGCAGCAGCAATTGCATGGCGCCGTTGTCGACGAACATGTGCTCCAGGGTCACGTCGGGGAATTCGCGGGCGATGCGGGTGACCACCTCGCGCCACAGCACGCCGTTTTCCAGCACGTTGGCCTTGTCGATGCTGGTCAGCTTCTTGCGGCGCAACTGGGCGGCCTTGAAGCCGACGCGGGCGATGCGCTCAATCTCCGAGGTGGTGTACACCATGGTGTCGATGGCGCGGGTCTGGCCATTGCCGAGGTCTTCGGTCTTCTTGGGCTCACCGAAGTACAAGCCGCCGGTGAGTTCACGGACGACCAGGATGTCGATGCCGTCGCCCTGACGCTCGGGGCGCAGCGGGCAGGCGTGGGCCAGGGCCTTGGGCAGGCGCACCGGGCGGAGGTTGGCGAAGAGCCCAAACTCCTTGCGGATGCGCAGCAGGGCGGCGCGCTCGGGGCGCTGTTCCTTCGGGATGGTGGGGTCGCGGTCGGGCAGGCCCACCGATCCGAACAAAATGGAATCGGAGCGGCGGCACAGCTCGAGCGTGGCGTCGGGCAAGGCCTTGCCCGCGGCATCAATGCCGGCCCAGCCGACAGGCGCCTCGGTGACGTCGAACTTCAGCGAAAACTGGTCGCCCACGGCACGGAGGACGCTCAAGGCCTCCCGCATGACTTCAGGGCCGATGCCATCGCCGGCAAGCGCGGCGATCCGATAGGTATTGGAACTCATGTGCGGGGCGCAGTGTGTGAAGAGCGGGCGGCGCGGGAAAGCGCGTTTATGGACCCGCAGTAAAATCGATGCCGGGGCGGTTCAACGGGGCACGGAACCCGGGTGCCAATCCCGGAGGATGCGGGCTAGGTCGTCGGTCCGGCGCCGGGCGGCGTCGCCCGTGGGATGCACCAGCGAATCGGCGTAGTCTTCGCGCCGCGTGTTCACACCCATCGACGGATCCGGAAGGATGGCCACGATGCGACCCACGTCCGCAAGGAACCGCTGGTGGGCTTCCACCATGGCCGGGCGGTCTGCTTCGGATCCGTAGAACCACGGAATGGCATACGCCACCGATACGCCCTTCCGGTCGCATTCGGCCTTCACGTCGGCGAGCCAGGCTCGAGCCTCCGGCGACAAGGCCACCGGACCCGGACCCGGCGAAGGCACCTCGCGACGGGCGGCCACCTCATGCCAGCCCCCCGGTCGAATCTC